>JAWWBV010000060.1:0-10047 GCA_033720795.1 Halomonas sp.
AACGACGCCTGACGAGCTGGCCCGGCGCCTGGAGGCCCTGGAGAGCCGGATCGCCTACCAGGAGCACTGGCTCGACACCCTGGACCAGGCCGTGGCCGGTCAGGAACGGCGGCTGTCGCAGCTCGAGCGAATCAACGCGCTGATGCAGGAGCGGCTGCGCGACCAGCAGCGGGCGCTGCAGGAGGGCGACTCGGCGGCCTCCCGCCCCGAGGACGAGGTGCCGCCGCACTACTGACGCTAGGGACAAGGAAATATCGGCGCCACCACCATGGTGAGCGGCGCCGGGGACAGGCCTGGAGGGGGTCTTTTTCCAGGGAAGGAAAAAGTAGCCTACAGGGAAGTATTCACGGCGCCCCCGAACAGGCCTGTCGCCGGGTAAGCCGCGACTCGACGCCACCTTCCTCTGCGGACATGCTCGAAATGCTGATCGACGCCCACTGCCACCTGGACTTCCCCGATTTCGATGCCGACCGCGAGGCGGTGTTCGAGCGGGCCAGGGCGGTGGGCGTCACGCGTTTCGTGGTGCCCGGCACGACCCGGCGGCGCTGGGGCCGGGTGCTGGCGCTGGGCAAGCGCGAGGACGTCGGCGTCTGTCTGGGGCTGCATCCCTACTTCATGGCCGAGCACGCCCCGGACGACGTCGAGGCGCTGGCGCAGTGGGTGGAGGAGCATCCGGAGCTCGTGGCGATCGGCGAGTGCGGCATCGACGCCCGCTTCGACGAGACTCTCGACGCCCAGTGGCGCCTGTTCGACGCCCAGCTGCGCCTGGCCAAGGCGCGAAAGCTTCCCGTGGTGATCCACTGCGTGCGGGCCAACGACCGGGTCGCCAAGCGGCTGCGCCAGCTGGCGCTCCCCGCGGGCGGACTGATCCACGCCTTCGCCGGCTCACCCGAGCAGGCGAAGCGGTTCCTCGATCTCGGCTTCACCCTGGGGCTCGGCGGGGCGACGACCTTCGAGCGCGCCAGGCGTCTGCACCGTGCCGTGGCCTCGCTGCCGGACGACGGCTACGTGCTGGAGACCGACAGCCCCGACATGCCGTTGGCCGGCCACCAGGGCGAGCGCAACGAGCCGGCGCGGGTCGCCGAGGTGTGCCGCCGGGTGGCCGTGCTTCGCGGCCAGTCGGAGCAGCGGGTGGCCGCGGCGAGCAGCGCCACCGCGCGCCGCCTGTTCGGACTTACTACCTAGAGTGCTGACATAGTCGGACGGCCTAGCGAGCCGCCAATTCCTCCGGGTCCAGCCGCTCCACCGTGTAGGGCAGCTTCAGCAGCTTGAGCTTCTGGCCGGCGCAGCGCAGGGGCAGGGTGGGCTCCCTGGTGCTCATCACCGCCAGCACCTCGGCCTCGCCGTAGGCGTCGAGCTCGGCGCACAGCACCTCGCCCAGGCGCTTGTCGTTGGCGTCCTCGAGGGCGCTGCCGGGTTCCGGCAGCAGGCCGCCGTCGAGCTGGGCCCGCACCAGGCGCTTCTTGACCTGACCGCGGAAGTGGGCACGGGCGACCACCTCCTGGCCGGTATAGCAGCCCTTCTTGAAGCTGATGCCGCCGAGCGCCTCCCAGTTGATCATCTGTGGCAGGTAGGTATCGCGCTGATCGGCATCGAGCCAGGCGAGTCCGGCCTGGATGTCGTGCAGCCGCCACACGGCGTTGTCGACCGGCGTGGCGTGCTCCGCGAGCCGCGACCACTCCGCCGCGACGCGCTCGGCCGGCAGGCAGACCAGCAGGCGAGGGCGCGGCCCGGGGTGGGCCAGCAGCTGGACCGCCGTGTCGCCGCTCTGGTGCCAGGCGCGCGGTGCCGCGGCATCGAAGCGCACCTCGGCGAGCGCCGGGGCCTCGCGGCCGATCAGGCCGAGCAGGGCCAGATCGTCGCGAGTCCGCAGCTCGGTCTTGTAGAAGGCGGCGAACTTCGCCAGGTGCTCGGCGAGCGACGCCACCAGGCTCGCGTGCATGATCAGACGATAGTGCGCCGGGGCGACGCGCAGCAGCTGGGCGTTGGCCAGCATGCGCCCCTTGGGGGTGCAGAAGCAGGTCAGCGGGGCGAAGGTGCCGTCGGCCAGCGATACCTGGGCGCTGGTCTGGCCCTGCAGGAAACGCTCGGCATCCGGGCCCTCGACGTCGAGCACGCCCAGGTGGGCCAGCGGCGTCATCACCGTGCTCTCCAGGGCGAGGCGGGGCGCCGCGGGCGTCTCGAACGTCACCCGGTCGCCGGCTTCCTGCCGGGCGCCGGTGGCAGCGATCCAATCCTTCATCTGCGGGGCTCCTCATGATTCGGTGTCGGGCATGATGCTGCGCTAGATGCGGGCGACGGGGCGGCATTGCAAGCGCTGCCCGGTGCTCGGGAGGCATGCTAGACTCGTGGCCTGCTCCCACTCACCCTTCATTCGTCTCAGGAGCCGAGCATGGCCCAGCAGTCATTGAGCTTTCAGGGCGTCGAGAACGCCGACCAGGTCAACCGCATCACCACCGCCCTGATGATGCTCGACGGCGTCGACAGTGTCGAGGTCGGCCGCCACGGGGCCGACGTCGAGGGCAAGGCCCGCCGCGAGGCGCTGATCCAGGCGGTCAAGGCGCTCAAGCTGGGCATCGAGGTGACGTGACCGGACGAGGCTCGAGATCGAGCCGAGGTTCGCCGCGATGTAATCCGGAGGTGACATGAAGAAGACCATTGAAGTCGTCAGCGAGCGCAACCATATCTACCGCCAGCGGGTCGAACTGGACGGGTTCGAGGATCTCTTCGTCGACGTGCCCGAGGCCTATGGTGGCGAGAACAGTGCCCCGGACCCCCACGACTACTTCGATCTCTCCCTGGGCGCCTGCAAGGCGATCACCGCCATGATGTATGCCCGGCGCAAGCAGTGGCCGCTGTCGGGGGTGAGCGTGACGGTCAACCGCGACGACCGTCAGGAGCGCCACGGGACCTACCGCCTCGACGTGGCGATGGCCTTCCACGGCATCGAGGACGCCGAGCAACGTGCGCGCCTCGAGGAGATCAGCCACAAGTGCCCGATCCATCGGCTGATGACCACCTCCACCGTGGAGGTCTCGACCCGCCTCGCCGACCAGCGCACCGCCATCCGCGCCGACGCCTGACCCGCGCCCGGCGTCGCTTTCTTCCCGGGCGCCATGCTGGCGTCCGGTGTTCGCCAACGGAGCCGCCATGAGCAAGCCCTTTCGCCTGCAGTCCAAGTTCCAGCCGGCCGGCGACCAGCCCGAGGCCATCCAGGGCCTGATCGGCGGGCTCGAGTCGGGGCTGGCCCACCAGACGCTGCTGGGCGTGACCGGCTCGGGCAAGACCTTCACCATGGCCAACGTGGTCGAGCGCCTGCAGCGCCCGACCATCGTGATGGCGCCCAACAAGACCCTGGCGGCGCAGCTCTACGGCGAGTTCAAGGCGTTCTTCCCGGACAACGCCGTCGAGTACTTCGTCTCCTACTACGACTACTACCAGCCCGAGGCCTATGTGCCGTCGTCGGACACCTTCATCGAGAAGGATGCCTCGATCAACGACCATATCGAGCAGATGCGCCTCTCCGCCACCAAGGCGCTGCTGGAACGGCGCGACGCCATCATCGTGGTCTCGGTCTCGGCGATCTACGGTCTCGGCGATCCCGACCAGTACCTGAAGATGCGTCTGCACTTCACCCGCGGCGAGCAGATCGATCAGCGCGCCCTGCTGCGCCGCCTGGCGGAGCTGCAGTACACCCGTAACGACATGGACTTCAAGCGTGGCACCTACCGGGTGCGCGGCGACGTGATCGACATCTTCCCGGCCGATGCCGAGGACGAGGCGGTGCGCGTCGAGCTCTTCGACGACGAGATCGACACCATCAGCCTGTTCGACCCGCTCACCGGCGAGGTGCGGGGCAAGGTGCCGCGGATGACCATCTATCCCAAGTCGCACTACGTGACGCCGCGGGAGACCATCCTCGGCGCCATCGACGAGATCAAGGCGGAGCTTTCCACGCGCCTCGACCAGCTCCGCAAGCAGGAGAAGCTGGTCGAGGCCCAGCGCCTGGAGCAGCGCACCCTCTACGACATCGAGATGATGCTGGAGCTGGGCTACTGCAACGGCATCGAGAACTACTCGCGCTATCTCTCCGGGCGCGACCCGGGCGCACCGCCGCCCACCTTCTTCGACTACCTGCCGGCGGACGCGCTGCTGTTCATCGACGAGTCCCACGTCAGCGTTCCCCAGGTGGGGGGCATGTACAAGGGCGACCGCTCGCGCAAGGAGACCCTGGTGGAGTACGGCTTCCGCCTGCCGTCGGCGCTGGACAACCGTCCGATGAAGTTCGAGGAGTGGGAGCGCATCTGCCCGCAGACCATCTTCGTCTCCGCCACCCCCGGCCCCTACGAGGCCGAGCACGCCGGCCAGGTGGTCGAGCAGGTGGTGCGGCCGACCGGGCTGCTCGACCCGGAGATCGAGGTGCGCCCGGCCACCACCCAGGTCGACGACCTGCTCTCCGAGATCCGCGCGCGCACCGATGTGGGCGAGCGGGTGCTGGTCACCACCCTGACCAAGCGCATGGCCGAGGACCTCACCGAGTACCTGGACGAGCACGACGTGCGGGTGCGCTATCTGCACTCCGACATCGACACCGTGGAGCGGGTGGAGATCATCCGCGACCTGCGGCTCGGCAAGTTCGACGTCCTGGTGGGGATCAACCTGCTGCGCGAGGGCCTCGATATCCCCGAGGTCTCGCTGGTGGCGATCCTCGATGCCGACAAGGAAGGCTTCCTGCGCAACGAGCGCTCGCTGATCCAGACCATGGGGCGCGCAGCGCGCAACGCCCACGGCAAGGCGATCCTCTACGGCGACCGGGTCACCGACTCCATGCGCCGGGCCATGGGGGAGACGGAGCGGCGTCGCGCCAAGCAGATCGCCCACAACGAGGCCCACGGCATCACGCCGACCACCGTGACGCGCTCGGTCGCCGACATCATGGAGGCGGCCCAGGCCCCCGGCAGAAAGGGCAAGGGACGCCGCGGCGAGCGCAAGGTCGCGGAGCCCGCGGCGGTCTATGATCCCGCCGAGCTGTCGCCGCAGGCGCTGCTCAAGGAGATTTCCCGGGTCGAGGACGGCATGCACGAGGCGGCGCAGAACCTGGAGTTCGAGGAGGCTGCCCGGCTGCGCGATCGCCTGCATGCGCTCAAGGAGCGTCAGCTGGCGCTGGGGTAGCGCCAGGCGGGGCGTGCCGGAGGCAAGCCGCTGAAGAGGTCCTATGCCAGGGATGGCATCGGTAGCACCCGGGGAAGGGTTCACAGCGCCTCTCCGCAGGGTTGCCTCCGAAGCAGCCCACGGACGGTAACCCGGACACCTATCGATCAACCTGATCGAGGTTTCTTCATGCCCGAAGGGCCCGAGATCCGTCGCGCGGCCGATCGGGACAGGGGCGCCTCCCGGCGTCGCTGGCGCTTCGCCGTGTTCGAGCGCGACGGCTCTCCCCCAGCTCGACCCTGTTTAACTATCAGATTTATACCGTTATCCATCACCGCCAGACACTACACTGAGCGTTGGAGAGAATGTCGACAGGGCGGGGGTGGGGTATAATGCGCGCCGTTCAGGCCCACCGAAGCGCCATGTCAGAGCGCGGGTAGGCATGCCGACAACGCCAAGGAGCTCCTTGACCATGACCGTGATTCGCCAGGACGATCTGATCCAGAGCGTCGCCGATGCCCTGCAGTACATCTCCTACTACCATCCGAAGGACTTCATCGACGCCATGGCCGCGGCCTACGAGCGGGAGGAGAACCCGGCGGCCAAGGATGCGATCGCCCAGATCCTGATCAACTCGCGGATGTGTGCCTTCGGCAAGCGCCCGATCTGCCAGGACACCGGCATCGTCACGGTCTTCGTGCACGTGGGCATGAACGTGCGCTTCGAGGCCGACATGAGCCTCGACGACATGATCAACGAGGGCGTGCGTCGCGCCTACCAGCTGCCCGACAACGTGCTGCGCGCCTCGGTGCTGGCCGACCCCGACGGCAAGCGCGCCAACACCAAGGACAACACCCCGGCGGTGATCCACCACAAGCTGGTGCCCGGCGACACCGTCGAGGTGCACGTGGCGGCCAAGGGCGGCGGCAGCGAGGCCAAGTCCAAGTTCGCCATGCTCAACCCCTCGGACAGCGTGGTCGACTGGGTGATGGAGCAGCTGCCCAAGATGGGTGCCGGCTGGTGCCCGCCGGGCATGCTGGGCATCGGCATCGGCGGCACCGCCGAGAAGGCCATGGAGATCGCCAAGGAGGCGCTGCTTGACCCCATCGACATCCAGGACCTGCAGGCGCGCGGTCCGGCCAACCGGGCCGAGGAGCTGCGCCTGGAGCTGTTCGACAAGGTCAACCGGAGCGGCATCGGCGCCCAGGGACTGGGCGGGCTGACCACGGTGCTCGACATCAAGGTCAAGGACTACCCGACCCACGCCGCCAACAAGCCGGTGGCGATCATTCCCAACTGCGCCGCCACCCGCCATGCCCACTTCACCCTGGACGGCTCCGGCCCCGCGGCGCTGCCCGCGCCGAAGCTCGAGGACTGGCCGGAGATCACCCGCGAGGCGGGTGACAACGTCAAGCGCGTCGATCTGGACCGCGTGACGCCGGAGGAGGTCAAGACCTGGCAGCCCGGCGACACCCTGCTGCTCAACGGCAAGCTGCTCACCGGCCGCGATGCCGCCCACAAGCGCATGGTCGACATGATCGCCAAGGGTGAGCCGTTGCCCGTGGACATGCGGGGCCGCTTCATCTATTACGTGGGCCCGGTGGATCCGGTGCGCGACGAGGTGGTCGGCCCGGCCGGTCCCACCACCGCGACGCGCATGGACAAGTTCACTCGCACCATGCTCGAGGAGACCGGTCTCTTGGGCATGGTCGGCAAGGCCGAGCGGGGCGAGGCGGCCATCGAGGCGATCCGCGACAACGAGGCCGTCTACCTGATGGCCGTGGGCGGCTCCGCCTACCTGGTCGCCCAGGCGATCAAGCAGGCCCGCGTGGTTGGCTTCGAGGACCTCGGCATGGAGGCGATCTACGAGTTCGAGGTCGAGGACATGCCGGTGACCGTGGCGGTCGACAGCCAGGGCACTTCCGTGCACCAGACCGGGCCCGCCAAGTGGAAGGAGATCATCGCCGAGCGCGCCTGACGCGCTGGCGACGTTCGAGGCAGGCGTCTCGAATGGACAGTGCCGGCCACGGGTCTACGCGGGGGCGCTGTGAACCCCTCCCTGGGCGCTACCGACGCCATCCCTGGCGTAGGACCCCCGCTACGACCTGTCGCCGGCGCCCCTTGCTGCGTCGTGTTCCAGCAACGGCCTTCTGCGGCCCCGCCATCTGGTGGGGCCGTCGCCGTTGGGGGTATGCTGGCCGGATAGGCAACAGGACACGGTGTTTTCGGACGGCCACGCCGTCGTCCCACGGAACGGGGAATCGACCATGACCTCTTGGCTGATCGGCCTGGCGATCTTTCTGGTGTACGTGCTGGGCATCCTCTCGGCCGTGCTGGCCCTGATGTCGTCGCGCACTTCCCAGGGCGCCATCGCCTGGATCATCTCGCTTCTGACCATGCCCTACCTGGCGGTGCCGGCCTACTGGATCCTCGGCCGGCCGCGCTTCTACGGCTATGTTCTGGCCCGGGGCGAGCGCGACAGCGTGCTGCGCCGCCAGCTGGACCGCTACCGGGACCGCTTCGAACCCTACCTCTCATCCGCCAGCAATGCCGACATTCGCGCGGTGGAACAGCTCGCCCTGATGCCGCTCACCCGAGGCAACCGCGCCGAGCTGCTGATCGACGGCGAGGCCACCTTCGAGAGCCTGTTCGCCGGCATCGACGCCGCCGAGGAGTACATCCTCATCCAGTTCTTCATCGTCCGCGATGACGCCCTCGGCGTGGCGCTCAAGCAGCGCCTGCAGCGCGCCGCCGAGCGGGGCGTGCGGGTCTGCTTCCTGTTCGACGAGATCGGCTCGCACAGCCTGCCGGAGCGCTACCTGCGCGACCTGCGCCTGGCCGGCGTCGAGGTGAGCGCCTTTCGCTCCTCCCGGGGGCTGAAGCATCGCTTCCAGCTCAACTTCCGCAATCACCGCAAGGTGCTGGTGGTGGACGGTCGCGAGGGCTGGATCGGCGGTTTCAATGTCGGCACGGAGTACCTGGGCGAGAACCCGCGCCTCGGCCACTGGCGCGACACCCACCTGAAGCTCAGCGGCCCCAGCGTGCTGGGCCTGCAGGAGGCCTTCTGGGAGGACTGGCACTGGGCCACCGGCGAGATGATCTCGCTCACCTGGACCCCCGTCCCCTATACCGCCGACGGCCAGGACGACGAGGTCGAGAGCCAGAGCGTGGTGATCGTGCCCTCGGGCCCGGCGGATCACCTGGAGACGGCGAGCCTGCTGGTGCAGCACGCGATCCATAGCGCCCATGAGCGGCTCTGGGTGACCAGCCCCTACTTCGTGCCCGACCAGGGCGTGCAGGATGCCCTGCGCCTGGCGGCGATGCGTGGGGTGGACGTGCGCATCATGATGCCGGAGCGCCCCGATCACCTGCTGGTCTTCCTCTCGGCGTTCTCCTTCCTGCCCGACATGCTGCGCGCCGGGGTCAAGGTCTATCGCTACCAGCCGGGCTTCCTGCACCAGAAGGTGATGCTGATCGACGACGTCGCCGCCAGCGTCGGTACGGTCAACCTCGACAACCGCTCGTTTCGGCTCAACTTCGAGATCACCGCCGTGGTGCCCGACCGGCGCTTCGCCGCCGAGGTGCGCCAGATGCTCGAACGCGACTTCAGCGACTGCCGGCGCGTCACGCTGGAGGAGCTCACCCGTCGGCCGCTGTGGCGCAAGCTGCTCTCCCGGGCGGCCTACCTGCTCTCCCCGATCCAGTGAAGCGGCTTGGGTCGTGCTCCCGGCTGGGGTACATTAGCGGGCTTCAAAAGCTCCCCGTCGGGGGGCAGGCATTCCGATATCCTGGGGAGTCCTGGTGAACCTCGAGACCAAATGGCTGGAAGACTTCGTCGCCCTGGCCAGCACGCGCAGCTTCTCGGGCTCGGCCCGTCAGCGGCACGTCACCCAGCCGGCCTTCAGCCGGCGCATCCGTTCCCTGGAGCAGGCGGTGGGCGTCACCCTGGTCGACCGCTCCACGACGCCGGTGGGCCTGACCCCGGAGGGGCAGCTGTTCCTGGTCACCGCGCGCAACATCGTCGAGCAACTCAACGAGAGCCTCGGTCATCTGCGCGGCCTGGCCATGGCCAACGAGGCGCTGGACATCGTCGCTGCCCACTCCCTGGCCCTGAGCTTCTACCCTCAGTGGATCTCCCGCCTGCAGCAGGGCCTCGGTGAGCTGCCCACCCGGCTGGTCGCCATGAACGTGGGCGATGCGATCCACGTGCTGCGCGAGGGCAATTGCGACCTGATGCTGGCCTACTTCGACCCCTATGCCAGCATGCAGCTGGATGCCGAGGTCTTTCCCTCCTTCTCCATCGGCCAGGTGAAGATGCTGCCGGTCTGCCTGCCCGACGAGCAGGGCAAGCCGCGCTTCACCCTGGAGGGCCAGGCCTCGATTCCCTACCTGGCCTATACCCAGGGCGCCTTCCTGGGGCGCAGCGTGCGCATGCTGCTCAAGAACGACCCGGTACGCATGCGCCTGCGCACCGTCTACGAGACCGCCATGGCCGAGGGCCTCAAGGGGATGGTGATGCAGGGCATGGGCACGGCCTGGATTCCCGACTTCTGCATTCGTCAGGAGCTCAAGGATGGCCGCCTGGTGCGCGCCGGCGACGAGCAGTGGGACGTGCCGCTGGAGATCCGCCTCTACCGCTGCTCGCTGGTCCACAAGCCCGGCGTCGAGAAGCTGTGGCGGCAGATGATGAAGCTGCCCCGGGACTTCCTTCAGGCCTGAATACGGGATGAGTACCTGCTGCACTCGATATGTCGGCCTTCTTGGAGGGCAACCCGGCTGGTCGACGACCGTCAGCGCCCGCCGAAGTCGGCGGGCAGGCCCAGGAAGTCCTGGATGATGAAGAAGTGATCCTCGAACAGGCTCTCGGGATCGAGGTCGGCGAGCGGCACCCAGCGG
>JAWWBV010000061.1:0-10006 GCA_033720795.1 Halomonas sp.
AACCCCACCGTGGGCACCCTGGCCGATCTGATCTGCTGCCCCGGGGGCGACTACTGCGGCCTGGCCAACGCCAAGTCGATCCCGGTCGCCCACGCCATCCAGGAACGCTTCGAGGACCTCGACTTCCTCTACGACCTGGGCCCCCTGGAGCTCAATATCTCCGGCTGCATGAACGCCTGCGGCCACCATCACGTCGGCCACATCGGCATCCTCGGCGTCGACAAGAAGGGCGAGGAGTACTACCAGATCTCGCTGGGCGGCAGCCAGGGCAACGGTGCCTCGCTCGGCAAGATCCTCGGCCCCTCCTTCTTCCGCGAGGACGTGCCGGGCGTGATCGACAAGCTGCTGCAGGTCTATGTCGGCAGTCGCCAGCCCGACGAGACCTTCCTCGACACCTATCGCCGTATCGGCCTCAAACCCTTCAAGGAGCGTGTCTATGCCTGAGCAAACTGCCACTCGCCCGCTGATCGTCGATGGCCGTCCCGTGGAGGCCGACTGGCCCCGCCACGACGGCGAGTCCGCCCCGGCCGAGGGCCCGGCCCTGGTGCGCCTGGATGTCTGGCGGGCCGCCGGGCGTCGCGCCGACCTGGCGCCCTGGCTGCCCAGCGACACCGAGCTCACCCCCGACCTGGCCGATGAGCTCAAGCAGGCGCCACTGATCGGCGTCGACTTCCCGAAGTTCACCGACGGCCGCGGCTACTCCATCGCCCGCCTGCTGCGCGAGCGCTACGGCTACCCGGGCCAGATCCGCGCCGTCGGCGACGTGCTGGTCGATCAGCTCTTCTACCTGTCGCGCTGCGGCGTCAATGCCTTCTCGCTGCGCGAGGATCAGCTCGTTCCGGATGCGCTGAAGGCCCTGACCACCTTCAGCCGCGGCTACCAGCCGGGCACCGACGACCCGCAGCCGCTGTTTCGCCATCGCCTGCGGGCCATGGCGCGCCGCGTGGCGGAGCCCGCCCTGGCCTGATGGCGGCGGCGCCACCTCGCCCGCCCCAACGCACGCCGCCGGCCCTCGGGCCGGCGGCGTTTTCGATCATCGATCGGGGACGTCGAGGTGGCATCGCCCCCGCTCAGCCGCGTCGCTTCTGCTGGCGCTCCCTGTTGCTGGCCTTGGCCCGCTCGCTCTTGCGCAGCATCACCCAGGTGGCGCCCAGGCCGCCGTCGCCCTGACTCGCCGAGGCGAAGGCCTGGACCTCGTCGAGGCTCTCGAGCCACTTCGCCAGGCACGAGCGCAGCACGTTGGCGGGGCTGTCGATCTCGCGGCCCCGACCGTGGATGATCATCACCGAGCGCAGGTCGTGGGCATAGGCCTCGCGGATGAAGGGGGGCAGCAGTCGGCGGCACTCCTCCAGGGGGCGCCGCAGCAGGTGCAGGCTGGCCTGGACCGGATAGCCACCGTGGCGCAGGCGATCGACCACCCCCTCCTGGATCCCGTTGCGGCGAAACAGCAGCGGGTCGAAGGGCGGCACCAGGTCGATGAAGTCGGTCGAGAGCCCGTGCTGCCCCGGTGTCTCGGCCGCCGCGCTCTCGCGGCGGGCCAGCTGCGCCTCGCTGGGCGCGCGGCGGGTCTGGCCGGTGTGCGCCCGACCCTGGCCGCGCGACAGGGGAGTCACGTCGCCCATCAGGGCCTGGAAATCGGCGTCGTCGTGAAGGTCCGTCATGGCACACCTCCTGGCCAGCTGAGTAGAGAACTCATCCTAGCAAAGGGCTCGGGGCCATCGCATGTCGCGATGATGTCAACAATATCCGCTGCAGAGGATATTGTGCTATTATCCTCGGTAGCGGATAAACACATTTTTATCCTCTATAGGGGATATCATGAAGATCACCTCGCCCGAGATGCTTGCCCACTCGTTGAAGCAGGCGCGCAAGCGTCACCAGCTGACGCAACAGGCCACCGCCGAGCAGATCGGCATCAAGCAGGCGACCGTCTCCGGCTTCGAGCATCATCCGGAGCGCAGCCGGCTCGAGACGCTGTTCAAGCTACTATCGGCTCTCGAGCTGGAGCTCCACGTCACCGAGCGCGACCGTGCCGACGAGGCGGCAACCCCCGAGGCGGGCTGGGATCAGGAGTGGTAGGCCATGGCGAACCTCACCGTCGCGATGAACGGCATCGAGATCGGCATCCTGAGTCTGGCCCGTTCCGGCGCCATGGCCTTCCGGTACCACCCCGAATGGGTCGACCGCCCCGGTGCCCGGGCGGTCTCGCTGTCGCTGCCGCTCACCACGGCGCCGTACCGCGGCGAGGTGGTCTACAACTTCTTCGATAACCTGCTGCCCGACTCGGAGGCGATTCGTGCCCGCATGCAGGCCCGCTTCCGTGTACCGACGCGCCACCCCTTCGATCTGCTGGCCAGCATCGGCCGCGACTGCGTCGGTGCGATACAGCTCTATCCCGAACAGATCCCGTCCGGCGACGTCCATGCCGTCACCGCCGAACCGCTCGACGATCGCGCCATCGAGTCGCTGCTGGCGGGCTACCACGACGCCCCGCTGGGCATGACGGAGGGGCAGGATTTCCGCATCTCGCTGGCCGGCGCCCAGGAGAAGACGGCGCTGCTCTGGCATCAGGGGCGATGGCAGCGCCCCACCGGCAGCACGCCCACCAGCCATATCTTCAAGCTGCCGATCGGGTTTCTCGAACACAGCAACATCGACCTGCGCCGAAGCAACGCCAACGAGTGGCTCTGCCTGCGCCTGCTGGAGGCCTTCGGCCTGCCGGTGGCCCGCACCGAGCTCGCCCGCTTCGGCCGCCAGGAAGTGCTCGTAGTCGAGCGCTTCGACCGACGCTGGTCGCGAGACGGCTCCTGGCTCATGCGCCTGCCCCAGGAGGATTTCTGCCAGGCGCTGGGCATCGCCCCGGCGCTGAAGTACGAGAGCGATGGCGGCCCGGGCATTGCCCAGGCCATGCGCCTGCTGCGAGGCTCACAGCAGGCCGGCCTGGATCGGGAGCGCTTCTTCAAGGCCCAGATCCTGTTCTGGCTGCTGGCCGCCATCGACGGCCATGCCAAGAACTTCAGTCTGTTCCTCGAGCCGGAAAGTGCCTATCGCATGACGCCCCTCTACGACGTCATCTCGGCGTATCCGCTCATGCGTCAGGGCAGCATGGTCGCCGAGCGCGCCAAGATGGCCATGGCCCTCAAGGGCAAGAATCGCCACTACCGCTGGTCGAAGATGGCGCCCCGACACTTCATCGCGACCGCGAACCAGGTCGATTACTCGGGCGAGCGCGTCACCGCGTTGATGGGCGAGATTGCAGGCGCGGCCGAGGGTGTCGTCGACACCCTCGCCGCAAGCCTGCCCGCCGACTTTCCGGCGGCGACCGGCGAGCCCATCCTCGAAGGCGTGCTTCAGCAGGCATCAAAACTGACGGATTTCTTGAACCAGACGTTGCCTGAAAAGTCGACGAGTGAAGGCTAATCAAGGCATAAGTTAGGGAGCAAGCGAAGTCGACGAGCGGTAAATGCGCATTGTGAGTTGATCTTTAACGCCCTACGGCCAAGCGCAGACACTTTTCAGACATTGCCTCGGCCCTGATGCCCTGCCAAGCCGGCCACCGGAGATGGCAGCATGGGCGCCATCCCATCACCCCGGAGCCACTCCCATGCCCTCCCCACGCCTGCTGATCGGCCTGCCCCTGCTCGTCGCCCCCGCGGCGGTCGCAGGTTGGCTGTGGCTGACCATGCTCAGCCCCTTCACCTACGAGCGCCCGGAGCACCTGGCTCCGGTCGCCGAGGGGCCCCACCGGGTGTTCGTCTATGGCACCCTGACCCACGCCCCGATCCGCTGGCTGGTCTATGGCCGCGCCGGCGATCCCGAGCCGGTCGTGCTGGAGGACTACCGGCGCACGGGGCTGGACCTGGCACCGGCCCCGTCGGCCCAGGTGGAAGGCCTGCTGCTGCGGGTCGACGCCCGGGAGCTTGCTCGCCTCGATCGCTACGAGCGACTGGGCCTTCGCTATGAGCGCGTTCGCGTCGAACTGCGTGATGGCCGGGAGGCCTGGGTCTATCGACGCCTGCCCGAACCCGCCGCCGAGGCGTCGGGATAGCACACGCCGCCGGCAGCCGGGTTGTGGCCCGATATCGCCACCTTCTACAATGGCGCCCTTCAACAGGGTTCAAGGAGTCTTCATGGTCGGTATCACGCTCTATCACAACCCGCGCTGCTCCAAGTCGCGCGAGGCCCTGGCCCTGCTCGAGGACGCCGGCGCCGAGGTGCGGGTGCGCCGCTATCTGGACGCGCCGCTCAAGGCCGCCGAGCTCGAGGCCCTGATCCAGCGCCTCGATGGGAGTGTCGCGTCGCTGGTGCGTCGCAACGAGACCGAGTGGAAACAGCGGGGCGCCGATGCCGAGGATCCCCGCCAGGTGGTCGATGCCATCGTCGCCCACCCGCGGATCCTGCAGCGCCCCATCGCCGATGACGGGCACCGAGCCATCATCGGTCGCCCGCCCGAGGCCATCCGCGCCCTGCTCGACTGAGCCTCGCCCGCCCGATCTTCCAGGTCACCCAGGAATCCCCATGACCGCAAAGCGTCCGTATGTGCTGATCCTCTTCTACTCTCGCCACGGCGCCACCCGCGCCATGGCCGAGCGCCTCGCCGCCGGCGTCGAGGCGTGCCCGGGCATCGACGCGCGCCTGCGTACGGTGCCCGCCGTCTCGGCCACCTGCGAGGCGGTGGCGCCCGAGATTCCCGAGGAAGGCGCCATCTATGCGACCCTCGACGACCTGCGCCACTGTGCGGGCCTGGCCATCGGCAGCCCGACCCGCTTCGGCAACATGGCCGCCCCGCTCAAGTACTTCATCGACGGTACCATCGAGCTGTGGCTGGGCGGCGCCCTGATCGACAAGCCGGCCACCGCCTTCACCTCCACCTCCAGCCTGCATGGTGGCCAGGAGACCACGCTGATCTCGATGCTGCTGCCGCTGCTGCACCACGGCATGGTGTACGCCGGCCTGCCCTACAGCGAGATCGAGCTGATGGAAACCACCGCCGGCGGCACGCCCTACGGCGCCAGTCACCTGGCCGGCACGCGCAGCGACCGCCCGCTGGACGAACATGAGCGCACCCTGGCCTTCGCCCAGGGCAAGCGCCTCGCGCGTCTCGCCCTGGCCCTTGCGGCGGCACGCCAGGAGGCCAAATGAGACAGTGGCTGGAGGGCCTGGAGGCCCGCAAGGGGCTCGACCACCTGACCGACGCCTCGCGCCGGCTGGTGCTCGGCAGCTACACCGTCCTGCTGGCACTGATGGCCTATCGCGGGGCGCTCGTCAGCACCGACGGCAATCCCCTGGTGCCCCTGGTGGCCTTCGTGCTGCCGCTGGTGCTCTTCCTGCCGTCGATCATCGCCCGTCGCACGCGCGGCCATGCCTGGCTGGCCTTCGTCAGCCTGCTCTACTTCACCCAGGGCGTGATGGTCGCCACCCTGCCCGGCCAGGGGCTGCGCGGCAGTGCCGAGGCACTGGTCTCCCTGGCGCTGTTCACCGGCTGCATGGGCTACGCACGGTTTCGCAGCCGCCAGCTGCGGGCCGGTTAGCGGCCAGGGCCGGGCTCCTGCGCTCGACGCCGGGGCCGACACGACACGCCAGACAGATCGTGATGCCCCTGTCGTGCCACTGATGCACGGCGCGCTCACCGCCGAGACCGGCAAGGGGTGTCACGACCACCATAAATGCCGGGTGAGCCGGCCTCAGGCGGCCATACGCGCTCATCGCCTCGCCCCAGGCGGGCTCGCCTGGCCCCGCGTTGGCGCACACGACGACAAGGAGGTCCTGGGTGCACAAGCGCCACGCCTGGCATGACGCCAGCGTCACGACCCTGCCGGTGATGTTCGGCTACCTGCCGCTGGGGGCGGCCTTCGGCATCCTCGCCATCGAGGTCGGCGTCCCGGCCTGGGGGGCGCTGATGATGTCGCTGGTGATCTACGCCGGGGCCGGCCAGTTTCTCGCCGTGGCGCTGCTCGCCGCCGGGGCGGGCCTGGTGGAGGTGGCGGTGGCCACCCTGATGCTCAACTCCCGCCACCTCTTCTACGGCCTCTCGCTGCTCAAGCGCTTCCAGGGCGCCGGCTGGCGCAAGCCCTATCTCATCTTCGCGCTGACCGACGAGACCTACTCGCTGTTGACCACCCACGGCGGGGAGCACGAGCTGGAGCACGCCCAGGCCTTTCGCCTCAGCCTGCTCAACCAGCTGTGGTGGGTACTGGGCAGTGTGGCGGGTGTGCTGATCGGCACCACCCTGACCTTCGATAGCCGCGGCATCGAGTTCGCCCTGACGGCGCTGTTCATCGTGCTGACCCTGGAGCAGGCCCGGCGGCTGCGTCAATGGCTGCCCTTCACGATCGCGCTGGCCACCGGCCTCGGCGCCGTGGCGCTGCTGCCCGACCGCCATCTGCTGCTGGGCGCCATCGGCGCGACCACCCTGATCCTGCTGGCGGACCACCGCCGCCGTCAGGCACAGCGCGAGGCCCAGACCCCATGAGCACCGTCGAGCTGCTGACCTTCATCGCCGTCTGCGCCGTGGCGACCTTCGCCACTCGCGTGCTGCCCTTCGTGGCGCTCGCCCGCCAGGCGGAGCACCCGCTGATCCTTCACCTGGGGCGCTACCTGCCGCCGGCGGTGATGATGATCCTGGTGATCTACGCGCTGCGCGACTTTCGCCCCCTGAGCGACGGTCGTCTCAATGTCGCCCCCGACGGCTGGCCGCTGATCCTCGCCTCGCTGACCGTGGTCGTGCTGCACCTGTGGCGGCGCCACGCCCTGCTGTCGATCGCCGGGGGGACCGGCGCCTACATGGCCATGGTGCAGCTGGGCTGGACGCCCTAAGCTTGGAGCAACATTTTCCATGGCGTGTTGATCCAGGGCATTGAGCTCGGCCCGGCGACAGGCGACCATGACACAAACTTCAAGGAGACGGTCATGACACGTAACATTGCCGATATTCGGCGCGACTACGAGGGCGGCCAGCTGGACGAGGCGGACTCGCCCGACGAGCCCATGACGCTGTTCGACGAGTGGCTGGCCCTGGCGCTCGACACCGAGGGCAGCGACGGCAACGCCATGACCCTGGCCACGGCCGACAGCCAGGGACGCCCCCACGCCCGGATCGTGCTGCTCAAGGGCACCGACGAGAAGGGCATGGTGTTCTTCACCAACTACCACAGCCACAAGGGCAGCGAGCTCGCCAACGTGCCCCATGCCTCGCTGGTGTTCTGGTGGCCCGGCCTCTCCCGTCAGGTGCGCGTCGAGGGACGGGTCGAGCAGGTCAGCCCGGAGGAGTCGGATAGCTACTTCGCCAGCCGCCCCCGCGGCAGCCAGCTGGGCGCCTGGGTGGCCACCCAGAGCGTGGTGATCCCCGACCGCACCTGGCTCGCCGAGCGCGAGCAGCGCTTCGAGCACGCCTACGAGGGGCAGGAGATCCCTCGCCCGATCCACTGGGGCGGCTACCGCGTGATCCCCGACATGATCGAGTTCTGGCAGGGGCAGCCGAGCCGGCTCCACGACCGCCTGCGCTACGAGCGCCGCGACGGCAGCTGGCACCGCTTCCGCCTGGCGCCCTGATTTCGAGGCGGCGCCTGAGCCGCCACGCAGGCACGACGACGAACGCGGCCTCCGCCATGGCGGGGGCCGCGTTCTGTTTCAGGCCGGCGAGCGCCGACGTCAGTCCGGCTGGCTCTCCAGGCGATGGCGCTGCCACTCGCTCTCCGGTTCGTTGAGGCGCAGCACGGCATCCACCACCTGCTCCTCCATGTTGTAGCGCAGGCGAAAGCCGAGGTGCTTCATCAGCGCGCGCATCGGATGGTTGTCGACCATGATCTTGCCGATCATCTCCAGGGTGCCGACGCTCCGGCAGTAGCCGATCATCTTGTTCATCAGCAGGCTGCCGATGCCGAGTCCTTGGAGGTCGTCGCGGATGATCACCGAGAACTCGGTGCGGATATTGTCCGGGTCGTTCCAGACCCGCACCACGCCGAGCATCTCCTTGACGCCCTGCTCGTCGCGATGTTCGGCGATAAAGGCCATCTGCCGGTCGTAGTTGATGTGCGACAGGTTCGACAGGTCTCGCTGGGTGAGGTCGGCCTTGTTGTGGAAGTAGCGAAAGCGGATGCTCTCCTCCGAGAGCTGTTCATGGAAACGCGTGATCAGCGGTGCATCCTCGGCACGTATCGGGCGCACCTCGACCTCCCAGCCGTTCTTCAGCGTCACCCACTCTCGCAGCTCCTCGGGATAGGGCATGATCGCGAAGCGCGCCGGGGTGCCGAGATCCATGGCGAAGTCCACGGCCACCACGCCATCGCGGTTGAGCAGCAGCGGATTGAGCTCCAGGCCGCTCAGCTGGGGCAGGTCGCTGGCCATCTGTGACAGCTTGACCAGCAGCTCGCAGAGCCGCTCCAGGTCACGCGCGGGATGGCTGGAGTGTTCGCGGATCAGTCGGGCCGCATGGGTGCGCCCCACCACGTCCGCGGCCAGGCTCATGTTGAGCGGGGGCAGCGCCACCTGGCGGTCGGCCAGGATATTGACCTTGTAGCCGCCGATGCCGAAGACGATCACCGGACCGAAGATCGGATCCCGGGTGATGCCGGCGCACAGCTGCATGGAGTGCTTGCCGCGCTGCATGGCCTGCAGGCAGTACTCGCGGATCGCGACGTCCGGAAACTTCTCCTTCACCTTGTCGTGCAGGCGACCCACGGCCTCGGCGACTTGCTCGGGGCTCGCCAGGTCCTGGATCAGGCCGGCGGAGATCTTGTGCGGGTGCTGGCGGTAGCGGAAGGGGCGGCAGTTGCCCTCGTGCACCACCTTGAGGGCCATGGGGCCCTCGAAGGCGGCCGCCGCCTCGGCCGCTTCCTCGGGCGTCTGGGGATAGCGGCTCGGCGCCACCGGCAGCCCGTAGGCCGCGAGCACCTGCGCCGTCTCGGAGTGCGACAGGCACTCGCGCCCCGCCTCGCGGGCCTCCTCGATCAGCTGCCGGCAGCGCCGGCGAATCTCCGGCGTCGTGGCGAAGGGCAGGCTCGGCGGAATCTCCTGGAGCAGGGCCTGCACGCGCTGGTAGTCCACCATGTGCATGAAGGCCTTGACCGCCTTCTCCGGAGACAGGTAGGTGGGAATGCCCGCCAGGTTGCACTCGTGGCGAGCCGACAGCGCCTCCTCGAGGCCCATCCAGCTGGTCAGCAGGTTGCGCCGGAAACGCTTGCGCGCGGCGATGATCGCCTGGGCGGTGATCTTGGAGGGCGCCAGCCGCGTCGGGGCATGCACCACCAGCACCGCATCGACACCGCGATCGGCCGCCACGATCTCCAACGCCTCCACGAGCCGTTCCGGGGAGGCGTTGCCGCCCAGGTCCACCGGATTCTCGCCGGGCTTGCTCATGTCGAAGTCGTCGCGTCGCAATGCGTCGCGGGTCTCCTCGCTGAAGCTCGCGAGCCGCCCCCCGGCATTGATCAGCTTGTCGATGGCGAGCATCGCCGGCCCCAGGCCGTTGGAGACGATGGCCAGGCGATCGCCCTTCAACGGCTTCATGCGCGACAGCGTCTCCAGGGCATCGAACAGCTCATCGGAGTCGTTGACCCGCACCACCCCCGCGCGGGCGAAGGCCGCGTCGAAGATCTGGTCGCGGTTGGCCACGCCGGGCGTCGGCGGCAGGCCGGAGATATCGGACTCCGCGGTGCGCCCGCTCTTGATGGCCAGCACCAGGCGGTTGCGCGAGGCATCGCGCAGCGCGGTCATGAAGTGCTGGGCATCCATGATGCGTTCGAGATGGAGCAGGATCGCCTGGGCGGGCGAGAACTGGTTGATGTAGTCCATCAGGTCGGGCAGTAGCACGTCGACGCTGTCGCCCACCGTGAGAAGGTGAGAGAAGCCGATGCCGCGGCCGGCGGCCCAGTCGATCATGGCATTGCCGAGCATGCCCGACTGGCCGAGATAGGCCACGCGGCCGGCCTTCACCGGCTGGCTGGCGTAGGAGGCGTTGAGCTTGCGCCCGGGGACGATCAGCCCCATGCACTCGGGGCCGAGCACG
>JAWWBV010000062.1:0-9861 GCA_033720795.1 Halomonas sp.
GCAGCGCCTGGCGCAGCTCGCCGGGGGTGGGCAGCGCGGCGGCGGATGTCGGGACGGCCTGGCGCGAGGCGGGGGTCAGCGAAACGGGGGCGTTCATGGGCATCAACTCCGGGTAGCGATCGTACATCGTGTCTGTCGGGAGCCACCGATCTCGCTACGGCCGGATGTGGCGGAGTGAGCCGACCGCAGCTCGCTAAATCGCCAATAGCCGTAATAGCCCACGAAGCCCCGGGTCTGGCGAATGGCGATGGATGCGGTCATGGTCTCTCTCCTCGTCTGTCGTGGTGATGCTCGAATGCCGTGAAACGCAGAACCCCCGGGCGGGGTTGCCGTCCGGGGGTTCTGGGAGGAGGCAACCCGGCGGGCGTGCCTCATGGCGCTGTCCTTGATGCGGCTCAGGACATGGCCACCGGCACACCGGTGCTAAACCAGTAGCCATACCAGCCCTGGAAGCCCTGCCGCGCCGCCTCGCCGCCCAGGCACTCGCCATCGCGACGCGAGGCGTCGACGAGGGAACGAAGGGGCGTGGGCGAGGCGAAGGTCATGGTCATCTCCTGAGCGATGTTGCCATCGTGCCGCATCGGGACGGCCTCGGCAAGGGGGGCGATCAGCCGGTCGCGAGCTGGACCCAGCCGATGGTGGCCGGCAGTGCGCTCATGCCCACCAGCACCGCCAGGCCCAGGAAGACGGCCAGCAGGCCGCTGTCATCCTTGAAGTTCTCGTCGTGTCCCGCCATGTCGTGATCCTCTTCGGGGTTATCATCAGGGGTGCCCGGCATTCTAGCGAAGATGCCGCCCGCCATCGACTGGCAGGGTGATGCCGGTCACGAAACGGTTGTCGAGCAGGTAACGCAGGCTCTGGTAGATCACGCCGGGCCCGGGGATCATCTCCATGGCCGACTTGGCACGGGCCTTCTCGGCATAGGCCTCGTCGTCGCCCTGGTTGAGCATGATCATCGCCGGGGCGATGGCGTTGACCTGGATCGACGGCGCGAACATGGCGGCGAACGACAGCGTCAGGTTATCGAGCCCCGCCTTGGTGGCGGCGTAGGCGGCGTGCTTGCGGGAGCCCTTCTGCACCACGTAGTCGGTCATGTGGACGATGTCGCGCTGGGGCTCGCTGCACGCCTCGAGCAGCGCGCGGGCGTGCAGGTTGATCAGGTAGGGCGCCAGCATGTGCACCCGGAACAGCCGCTCGAAGTTGGCGCCGGCGTCGTCACCAGAGCTGTCCGGCGCCCAGTCGCTGGCGTTGTGCACGATGGCGCGCAGCGAGGCGGTCTCGGCCTTCAGCCGCGCGAGGAAGTCCATGATGCCCGCCTCGCTCGAGAAGTCCGCGGGCAGGGTGACGATGCCTCGGCTGCGCAGCGCCTCGAGCTCCTCGCGCTCGCGCCGATAGCTGATGATCACCGGGTGGCCGTCATCGCGCAGGCGCTCGGCGCAGTGGCGCCCCAGGCGCTGGGCCCCGCCGGTGATCAGGATCGGCGAGGCGCTCATGAACCGCTCTCCCTCACCAGGCTGCCCGCGGTGGGCACGATGGGATCGCGGGGGGCATAGGCGAAGACGTCCGAGAAGACCCGCGAGGCCGACAGCCCCAGCGAGGCCAGCACGTCGACGCAGGCATAGACCATGCCCGGGGAGCCGGAGACGTAGACGTCGTGGCCGGAGACGTCCTCGAGGCCGGTCGCCAGTGCCCGGTCGATGCGGCCGTGGTGGGCCTGGACCCGGGTTCCCTCGATGGCCCGTTCCGGCGCGACCTCGGTGACGGCGTGGAAGCGCACCCCGGCGTGCCCCTCCGCCCACTCCCGGGGCAGGCGCTCCAGGTAGAGGTCGCGGCGCTCGCGGGCCGCCCACCAGAGGTCGATCTCGCGCTCGGGATCCGCGTGCAGCGCCGCCTCGACGATCGCCTTCATCTGCGAGAAGCCGGTGCCGGCGGCGACCAGCAGCAGCGGGCGGGTGCTGTCCGGGTCCAGCACGCAGTCGCCGCCGGGCAGGCGCACGGTCAGCCGCTCGGCGACCTGCATCAGTTCGCGCAGCCGCGCCGAGTTGTCGCGCTCCGGCCAGTGCTGGATGTGCAGCTCGATGGTGCCGTCGCCGGCGTGGGCGTTGGCGATGGAGAACGGCACCCAGACGTCCTCGGCGAGCTTGAGCTCCAGGTACTGGCCGGGGTCGTGGGCCACGGCCTCGGCGCGGCCCTCGAGCCGGACGCGGAAGACGTCGGGGGTGAGGTCCTCGACCTCGGTGACCAGGCAGGTCAGGGTCCTTGGCGTCATGAATGCCTCGTGTCGTTGTCAGGGGGAAGCGTGATGCCCAGGTCGTTCCAGCGGTCGCTGACGCGGGCCTTGACGGCCTCGTCCATGACGATGGGCGTGCCCCACTCGCGGTCGGTCTCGCCGGGCCACTTGCTGGTCGCGTCGAGGCCCATCTTGGAGCCCAGGCCGGCCACGGGGGAGGCGAAATCCAGGTAATCGATGGGGGTGTTCTCCACCATCACCGTGTCCCGGGCGGGGTCCATGCGGGTGGTGATGGCCCAGATCACGTCCTGCCAGTCCCGGGCGTCGACGTCGTCGTCGAGCACCACCACGAACTTGGTGTACATGAACTGGCGCAGGAAGCTCCACACGCCCATCATCACCCGCTTGGCATGCCCCGGGTACTGCTTCTTCATGGTCACCACCGCCATGCGGTAGGAGCAGCCCTCGGGGGGCAGGTAGAAGTCGACGATCTCGGGGAACTGGCGGCGCAGGATGGGCACGAACACCTCGTTGAGCGCCAGCCCCAGGATCGCCGGCTCGTCGGGCGGCCGGCCGGTGTAGGTGGAGTGGTAGATGGCGTTCTCGCGCATGGTCATGCGCGTCACCGTGAAGACCGGGAACCGCTCGACCTCGTTGTAGTAGCCGGTATGGTCGCCGTAGGGTCCCTCGGGCGCCATGTCGTCCGGGTAGATGAAGCCCTCGAGGATGATCTCGGCGGAGGCCGGCACCTGCAGGTCGGCGTGGCCGCACTCGACGAGCTCGGTGCGCGAGCCGCGCAGCAGCCCGGCGAAGGCGTACTCGGAGAGGCTGTCCGGCACCGGCGTCACGGCGCCGAGGATGGTGGCCGGATCGGCGCCCAGCGCCACCGCCACCGGGAAGGGCTCGCCGGGGTGCGCCTTCTGGAACTCCTGGAAGTCGAGCGCCCCGCCGCGATGGGAGAGCCAGCGCATGATCAGCCGGTTCCTGCCGAGCTTCTGCTGGCGGTAGATGCCGAGGTTCTGGCGGGCCTTGTGGGGCCCCTTGGTGATCACCAGCGGCCAGGTGACCAGCGGCGCGGCGTCGCCCGGCCAGCAGTGCTGGATCGGCAGGCGGTCGAGGTCGACCTCGTCGCCCTCGTAGACGAGCGCCTGGACCGGGGCCCGGCGCACGGTCTTCGGCCCCATGCTCATCACCTGCTTGAAGATCGGCAGCTTGCTCCAGGCGTCGCGGAAGCCCCTGGGCGGCTCCGGCTCCTTGAGGAAGGCGAGCAGTTCGCCCACCTCGCGCAGCGCGGCCACCGAGTCCTGGCCCATGCCCATGGCCACCCGCTTCGGCGTGCCGAAGAGGTTGCCGAGCAGCGGCATGTCGTGGCCCTTGACGTTCTCGAACAGCAGGGCCGGCCCGCCGGCCCGCAGGGTACGGTCGCAGATCTCGGTGATCTCGAGGTAGGGGTCCACCTCGGCGGTGACGCGCGTGAGTTCGCCCTGCGCCTCGAGCACCGCGATGAATTCGCGAAGGTCCTGGTACTTCATTAGGATATCCGGCTCCAAAACGAGGAAGGGGCAGCATAGCATGCTGCCCCTTCCCGATACCGCCCGAGCCGTTGCTCCGGGCGACCTCAGCGGCGCTTCATGGCCTCGAAGAACTCCAGGTTCGTCTTGGTATCCTTCAGGCGGTCAATCAGGAACTCGGTGGCGGCCGTGTCCTCCATGGGATTGAGCAGCTTGCGCAGGATCCACATGCGCTGCATCTCGTCCTCGGAGGCGATCAGGTCCTCGCGGCGGGTGCCGCTGCGGCGGATGTTCATCGCCGGGTAGACGCGACGCTCGGCCAGCTTGCGGTCGAGGTGGGCCTCCATGTTGCCGGTGCCCTTGAACTCCTCGAAGATCACCTCGTCCATCTTGGAGCCGGTGTCGACCAGCGCCGTGGCGATGATGGTCAGGCTGCCGCCCTCCTCGATGTTACGCGCCGCGCCGAAGAAGCGCTTGGGCTTCTCCAGGGCGTGGGCATCGACGCCGCCGGTCAGCACCTTGCCGGAGCTCGGCACCACGGTGTTGTAGGCACGCGCCAGGCGGGTGATGGAGTCGAGCAGGATCACCACGTCCTTCTTGTGCTCGACCAGGCGCTTGGCCTTCTCGATGACCATCTCGGCGACCTGCACGTGACGGGCCGGCGGCTCGTCGAAGGTCGAGGCCACCACCTCGCCGCGCACCGTGCGCGACATCTCCGTCACCTCCTCGGGGCGCTCGTCGATCAGCAGCACGATCAGGTGGCACTCGGGATTGTTGCGGGTGATGGAGGTGGCGATGTTCTGCAGCATCAGGGTCTTGCCCGCCTTGGGCGGGGAGACCAGCAGGCCGCGCTGGCCCTTGCCGATGGGCGCCGTGAGGTCGATGATGCGGGCGGTGAGGTCCTCGGTGGAGCCGTTGCCGATCTCCATGCGCAGCCGCTCCTGGGGGAACAGCGGCGTGAGGTTCTCGAAGAGGATCTTGTGCTTGGCGTTCTCCGGCTTGTCGAAGTTGATCTCGCTGACCTTCAACAGCGCGAAGTAGCGCTCCCCCTCCTTCGGCGGACGAATCTTGCCGGAAATGGAGTCGCCCTTGCGCAGGTTGAAGCGGCGAATCTGCGACGGCGAGACATAGATGTCGTCGGGGCCGGCCAGGTAGGAGCTGTCGGCGCTGCGCAGGAAGCCGAAGCCGTCCTGCAGGATCTCCAGCACGCCATCACCGAAGATCGGCTCACCGCTCTTGGCATGCTTCTTGAGGATGGCGAAGATGATGTCCTGCTTACGGGAGCGCGCCAGGTTGTCGATGCCCATCTCGCGGGCGATCTCCAGAAGCTCCGGCACTGGCTTTTGCTTGAGTTCGGTAAGATTCATCGGTGTGTTCAGAATTTGCTCGTGGAAGCCGGGCGGCGATGCGCCGTGAGGAAAGACAGGAGGCGAGACGATGACGCCCTGTGGATGCGTTCAGAGCCCGGACAGGCTACCTCTCGTCGTGCAGCATCGAATGGCCTGGGCGGGCAGCCGCCATCAGGAGGGGGTGCCGGGCCGATATCGGAAGCGAGGAAGCAGGTTCATTTCGCCTGATCAGCGATGCCGGGCACGGGGCCGGAATCGCAGGCTGAAGCAGTGGGCTGTCTGACGACTTGGAAACTGACCGCGACGGAAACGCCGTGAGACGGTCGTGAAGCATTCGGAACAGGCGAACGCCTCGATATTAGTCAAGGGCGCCAGCAAACGCAAGCCTTGCCGCGCCGCCCGACGCGGGACAATTGACAACGCCCGATGCCACCCGCAACCTCCTTTCCGATCACCCATCAGGACTCGCCATGACAGTGCCAACGGACCGGTTCTCCGCCGCCGCGAGCGACCCAGCGATCGACGCCGAGCCCCGCCGCCTCGCCGCCATCGACCTCGGCTCCAACAGCTTTCACCTGCTGGTCGCCAACTACCAGGACGACCGGCTGCAGGTGGTCGCCCGGCTCGGTGAGAAGGTGCAGCTGGCCGCCGGGCTCGACGAGGAGGGCGTGCTGCGCGAGGACGCCATGGCCCGGGCGCTGGACTGCCTGGCCCGCTTCGCCCCCTTCCTCGAGGGCATCGCCCGCCGCGACCTGCGCGTGGTCGGCACCAACGCCCTGCGCGATGCGCGCAACAGCCAGGCGCTGATCGAGCGCGCCGAGGCGCTGCTGGGCACCCGCATCGAGATCATCGCCGGCCGCGAGGAGGCGCGCCTGATCTACCTGGGCGCGGCCCATGCGGTGGCCGAGGATGGCCGCCGGCTGATCGTCGACATCGGCGGCGGTTCCACGGAGTTCATCATCGGCGAGCACTTCGAGCCGCTGGCCCTGGAGAGCCTGAGGATGGGCTGCGTGACCTTCACCCGGCGCTTCTTCGACACCGGCGAGCTCAGCGAGAAGCGCATGCGCCGCGCGGAGCTCGCCGCCCTCTCGGAACTGGCCAACATCAGGCGGCCCTACCAGCGCCTGGGCTGGAGCGACCCGGTGGGCTCCAGCGGCACCATCAAGGCCGCCGCCGCGGTGATCGCGGCGGCCGGCCAGGGGCCCGAGGGGGTGATCACCCGCCAGGGCCTTCAGGAGCTGCGCCGCCAGCTGATCAAGTGCAAGCACCTGGATCGTGTCGCCCTGCCCGGGCTCAAGGCCGACCGCTCGCGGATCTTTCCCGCGGGGATCGCGATCCTCGGCGCCATCTTCGAGGCCTTCGACCTGGCGCAGATGCGCTACGCCGACGGCGCCCTGCGCGAGGGCGTGCTCTACGACATGGTGGGCCGCCGCAGCCCCGAGGATTCGCGGCTCAAGACCCTGGACGGCCTGGCCCGCCACTACCGGGTGGACTCGCGCCAGGCAGAGCACGTGGCCGCCACGGCCCTGGCGCTCGGCGAGCAGGTGCGCGAGGCCTGGTCGCTGGACGATGACGAGATGCGCTTTCTCGAGTGGGGGAGCCGACTCCACGAGATCGGCCTGGCCATCTCCCACAGCCAGTTCCACCGTCACGGCGCCTACCTGCTGGAGCACTCGGACCTCGCCGGCTTCTCGCGCCCGGAGCAGCGGCTGCTGGCCTTCCTGGTGCGCGCCCACCGGCGCAAGTTCCCGGTCAAGGAGTGGCGGGCGCTGCCGCGAAGCGAGCAACGCTCCCATGCCCGGCTGGCCCGGCTGCTGCGGCTGGCCGTGCTGATCAACCACTCCCGGCCCGAGCAGCCTCCCGAGGTGCCGCGCCTCGCGGCCGACGGCGAGGCGCTGCAGCTGAGCCTCGCCGGCGAGGAGGACCCGGCCCTGCTGCTCAACGACCTGGAGCAGGAGGTCGACTACCAGGCGGCCGCCGGCTTCACGCTGACGCTGTCACGCGACTGACCACCCCTCCGCCACCAGCCGCCAGCGGGGCCCCTGGGGTTCCAGCACCGCCACCGCCGCCTCGCCGTGATGGACCACCAGCAGCCGCCCGCGCGCCCAGGGCGGCACGTCGAGTTCCTGCAGCAGCCGCTTGAGGTCGCGCCGGCCACGCCCGGCGAGCCGCAGCCGCTCGCCGCCCCGCCGCGGCATCACCCGCAGGCGGACCGGAGCGCCGTCGTCCCGACGCAGCGTGACCCGACATTCGCCCCAGGGCGTGGCGAGCGGCGCCTGCCCGTCCCACGCCACCGGCCATTCGTTCCGTTCCTCATCCGCGGGGCCCGCCTCGACGGGGCGCAACAGGTAGAGCCGGCCCCGCCAGACCCGCGCCTCGGCGCCGGGCCAGGCCACCCGCACTTCGCCGTCCACGCGCGTCTCGAGCTGGGCGAGCAGCGCCTCGAGGCGCCGGGCGGGCGGGGTCGAGAGCCCCAGGCGCTGGCAGGCGTGGCGGATCAGCAGCCGGCGGCGGGGCGCGGAGAGCCCCTGGAGCTCGACCACCGGCAGGCGGGCGGGGTCGCCGCCGAGGCGCGCGAGATCCAGCCCGGCGAACTCGTCGAGCAGGCCGTCGGCCTCGCCGGCCAGCGCCGCGCTGCGCGCGAGACGCCGGCCGGCCGCGGGCCAGCGGGTCTCGAGCAGCGGCAGCACGCGGCGGCGCAGGAAGTTGCGATCCAGGCTCTCGTCCGCGTTGCTGGGATCCTCCACCCAGGCGAGCCCGCGGCGCGCCGCCTCGGCCTCGAGGGCGGCCCGCGACGCGCCGAGCAGCGGTCGCGCGAGGTACACGCCCTGCCCGTCGCGACCCGCCGGCATGGCGGCGAGGCCGCGCACGCCGCTGCCGCGCAGGGCGGCCAGCAGCAGGGTCTCGGCCTGGTCGTCGGCGTGCTGGGCCAGCCACAGGGTATCGCCCGGCGCCAGGCGCCGGGCGAAGGCGGCGTAGCGCGCCTCCCGGGCGGCGCCCTCCATGCCCTGCCCGGCAGTCAGGTCGACGTCGACGCGCTCGACCCACAGCGGCACGCCGAGCCGCGAGGCGAGCCGGCGGCAGTGGTGTTCGAAGTCGTCGGCGGCGGCCTGCAGGCCGTGATGGACGTGCAGGGCGCGCAGCGGCCGGGGATGGCGCCGGCAGGCGTCGGCCGCCAGGGTCAGCAGCAGCGAGGAGTCCAGGCCGCCCGAGAGGGCGATCCAGACGCAACGCCCCGGCGGGGTCTCCGCCAGGGCGTCGTCGATCGTGGACTGCAGCGCGCCTGCGTCGCGCACGCGGGCTTACACCGGGGCGCCGTAGCTCATCAGGCGCTCGTAGCGGCGCTCGAGCAGGCTGTCCATGTCCATCGCCTCGAGGCGATCGAGGCTCGCCAGCAGCGAGGCCTTGATGCGCTCGGCGGTGGTCACCGGGTGGCGATGGGCGCCGCCCAGCGGCTCGGCGATCAGGGTATCGACCAGGCCCAGCTCCTTGAGGCGCTCGGCGGTGATGCCCATGGCCTGGGCCGCGTCGGGGGCCTTCTCGGCGCTCTTCCAGAGGATCGAGGCGCAGCCCTCGGGGGAGATCACCGAGTAGGTGGAGTACTGCAGCATGGCGAGCTCGTCGCAGACGCCGATGGCCAGCGCCCCGCCGGAGCCGCCCTCGCCCACCACGGTGGCCAGGATCGGCGTCTTCAGGCGCGACATCACGCCGAGGTTGTAGGCGATCGCCTCGGACTGGCCGCGCTCCTCGGCGTCGATGCCGGGGTAGGCGCCGGGGGTGTCGATGAAGGTCAGCACCGGCATCTTGAAGCGCTCGGCCATCTCCATCAGCCGGCACGCCTTGCGATAGCCCTCGGGACGCGGCATGCCGAAGTTGCGCCGCACCTTCTCCTTCACGTCGCGACCCTTCTGATGGCCGATCACCATCACCGGCTTGTCATCCAGCCGCGCGATCCCGCCGACGATGGCGGCATCGTCGGCGAAGTGGCGATCGCCGTGGAGCTCGTCGAAGTCGGTGAAGACGTGCTCGAGGTAGTCCAGGGTGTAGGGCCGCTGGGGATGACGCGAGAGCTGGGAGACCTGCCAGGGGGAGAGGTCCTTGAAGATGGACTCGGTGAGCTTGCGGCTCTTCTCCTCGAGGCGGCCGATCTCGTCGCTGAGGTTGACCTGGCTGTCGTTGCCGACCAGCCGCAGCTCCTCGATCTTGGCCTGGAGCTCGGCAATGGGCTGTTCGAAATCGAGATAGTTGGGGTTCATTGGCCAGACGCCTTGTCGAGTTTCATCGCCCGTCCCGCGCGGGAGGGCGATGTCAAAAAAATGCGCGTGGCGAGCATTATCGCACCCTCAACGCAAGGCGCAAGGCAGCAGCGGATGGCGCCTGGGCGAGGAGCGCCGGGGACGGCGCGGAAGGGAGGTCATTTGCCAGGGACGGCAAATGTAGCGCCCAGGGAGGGGGTCACAGCGCCTCCCTGGAGCGCCGTCGCCGGCAGCGCTCTAACCGGCCTCCCCCGGCTCGCTCCCGGTTTCTTCTCTGTTTAGCGGTACTTCAGCCGCACACCGTTCTGCCCCTGCACCTCACGCAACCCCGTGAGCAGCTCGTCGGAAGGCGTGACCCGCCACGCCTCGGCAAGCTCCAGCCAGCCCGAGGCCTCGGCGTTGCGATACTTGAGGCGCACCGGCAGGCCCGCCTCGTCGCAGTAGGGCGCGAGGCTCGCGCGCAGGCTGTCCACCAGGCGGCCGTTGAGGCGCTCGCCGTCCAGGGAGAGCTCCAC
>JAWWBV010000063.1:0-9775 GCA_033720795.1 Halomonas sp.
CACGTAGTAGACCACCTGGGCCATGATGCGCGCCCAGTTGATGGAGTTCACCGCGACGAGCCGGGTGCCCTCGAGGAAGCCCTGGTCGGCGAAGCTCGCCTTGACCATCGCCTGGGCGTCGTCGAAGTTGCCCTCGATGGCAACGTTGAAGACGTTGTCGGCCAGCACCGTGGTCATCTGGCGGCGCTGCACCTCCGAGACCCGGTTGTGCGGATGCAGGATGAAGATGTCGAGGTTGTCGCAGTGGCGACAGCCCTCGATGGCCGCCGAGCCGGTGTCGCCGGAGGTGGCGCCCATGATCACCGCCCGCTCGCCGCGCTTCTTCAGGAAGTGATCGAGGATGCGGCCGAGCAGCTGCAGCGCCACGTCCTTGAAGGCCAATGTCGGGCCGTGGAAGAGCTCGAGCAGGAAGTGGTTGGCGTCAAGCTGATTCAGCGGTACCACGGCGTCGTGGCTGAAGGTGGCGTAGGCCTCCTTCACGATGCCACGGAAGGTGTCGTCGTCGATCTCCCCGTTGACGTAGGGCTGCATGACCCGGAAGGCGATCTCGGCATAGGAGAGCCCGGCCATGGCCGCCAGGTCATCATGGGAAAGCGTCGGGATCTCCTCCGGCACGTAGAGGCCGCCGTCGCTGGCCATGCCGGTGAGCACGACCTCCTCGAAGGAGAGCGCGGGCGCCTGCCCGCGGGTGCTGATGTAGCGCATGCCTTACTCCTGCTCGTCCAGCGACTCGACGCGGATCCGCGTCAGCGGGCCGGCGACGTCGGCCATCGACTCGATGAGGCGGATCGCCTCGTTCATCTGCTGCTCGCGGGTACGGTGGGTCAGCAGGATGATCGGCACCAGCTCGCCCTCGGTGGCCTCCTTCTGGATGATCGCCTCGATGGAGATGCCCTGCTCGGCGAGGATGGTCGCCACCCGCGCCAGCACCCCGGGGCGGTCCACCGCCAGCAGTCGCAGGTAGTAGGCGGAGATGATCTCCTCCATGGGCATCACCGGCAGCTGGCTGACGTCCTCGTCGATGCCGCTGAAGGCCAGGTAGGGCACGCGGTAGTGGTGATCGGTGGCGATGTCGCGGGCCACGTCCAGCAGGTCGGCCACCACCGCGGAGGCGGTGGGCTCGGCGCCGGCACCGGCGCCGTAGTAGAGGGTCGGCCCCACGGCATCACCCATCACGGCGATGGCGTTCTTGACCCCGTGGACGTTGGCCAGCAGCCGCTCCTTGGGGATCAGGGTCGGGTGCACGCGCAGCTCGAGCCCGGCCTCGGTGCGCTTGGAGATCCCCAGGTGCTTGATGATGTAGCCCAGGTTGTCGGCCTGCTCCACGTCCTCGGCGGTGATCCGCGAGATGCCCTCGGTGTAGGCCTTGTCGAACTGCAGGGGCACGCCATAGGCGATGGAGGCGAGGATGGTCAGCTTGTGGGCGGCGTCGATCCCCTCGACGTCGAAGGTCGGGTCGGACTCGGCATAGCCCAGCGCCTGGGCCTCGGCCAGCACGTCCTCGAAGGCGCGACCCTCGTCGCGCATGTGGGTGAGGATGTAGTTGCCGGTGCCGTTGATGATCCCCGCGACCCACTCGATGCGGTTGGCGCCGAGGCCCTCGCGCAGCGACTTGATCACCGGGATGCCGCCGGCCACGGCGGCCTCGAAGGCGACGATCACGCCCTTCTCGTGGGCGGCCTGGAAGATCTCGTTGCCGTGCACCGCGATCAGCGCCTTGTTGGCGGTGACCACGTGCTTGCCGTGCTCGATGGCGGTCAGCACCAGTTCGCGGGCCACATCGTAGCCGCCGATCAGCTCGACCAGCACGTCGATCTCGGGATTGGTGGCCACCTCGAAGACGTCGGAGGTGGTGCGGATGCCGGTGGTGTCACACTCGGGATTGAGGCTCCGGAAGGCGACCTGCTCGATGACGATCGGACGCCCCGCCCGCCGGGCGATGTCGTCGGCGTTGCGTGTCAGCACGTTGAAGGTTCCGCCACCGACGGTCCCCAGGCCACAGATTCCCACTCTCACCGGTTTCAATGTCTTTCCCCTTGTTCTGGCGTGTGTCTCAGCATGTAGGGAGCCCGTGCGGGCCCCTCGTGCCGACGCTCGTCGGCGTCGGTCATTCCTCGATCATCCTTCGCTCAGGCCGAGCATGGCGGCCAGCCGCTCCGCCGGCACATAGCCGGGCACCAGGCGGCCGTCGGGCAGCACGATCGCCGGCGTGCCCTGCACGCCGAGCTGCATGCCCAGATGATACTGTTCCTCGACCGGATTGTCGCAGTCCGCGGCGCCCGTCAGCGCTTCTTCGCGCTTGGCCGCCGACATCGCCTCGGTCGGATTGTCGGCGCACCACACCTGCTGCAGCTGGCGCCCGCCCGGCGAGCCCAGGCCGCTGCGCGGGAAGGCCAGGTAGTGCACCTCGATGCCCAGCTCGTTGAGCCGCGGCACCTCCTCGTGGAGCTGACGGCAGTAGGGGCAGGTGGTGTCGGTGAAGACCACGAGCTTCGCGCGGCTCTCGCCGGTGCCGCGGTAGATGACCCGCTCGCTCTCCGGCACCGCGGCGAGCCGCGCGCTGCGCTCGGCGTTGCGGCCCTGCTCGGTGAGGTTGACCAGGCCGCGCTCGGCGTTCTCGTAGAGGTCGCCGACCAGGAAATGGCTGCCCTCGGCATTGCTGTAGAAGGTCTCGCCGCTCGAAAGCGTGACCTCATAGAACCCCTCCAGCGGCGTCTCGCGAACGCGCTCCACCGGCATGGACTGGCCGTTGACCGACAGGGTCTCGGCCAGCCGCTCGGCCGGGTCGGCGTGGGCGACGGGCAGCAGGGCCAGGGACGTGGCCAGCAGGCCACCGCCGATGGTAAGGATCGATAATCTCATGGTTCAGCCTCGAGGATGGTGGTGAGCATGCAGGTCTTCGAGTCGCACCTGCGCCACATGGGTATAGATCTGCGTGGTCGAGAGATCGCTGTGACCGAGCAGCAGCTGTACGACACGCAGATTGGCGCCATGATTCAACAGATGGGTGGCGAAGGCATGCCGCAGGGTGTGCGGCGACAGCGGCCGGTCGATGCCGGCGACCCGCGCATGGGCCTTGATGCGGTACCAGAAGGCCTGGCGGGTCAGGCAGCGGTCGTCGCGTCCGGGAAACAGCGCCGGCCGGGTGATGTCGGCCATCAGCGCGCCGCGAGCCACTCGCAGGTAGCGCTCGAGCCAGGCCACGGCCTCCTCGCCCAGCGGCACCAGGCGATCCTTGTCACCCTTGCCGCGCACCCTGACCACGCCCTGGCGCAGGTTGACCGCATCGGTGGTCAGCCCCACCAGTTCGGTGACCCGCAGACCGGCGCCGTAGAGCACCTCCAGCATGGCCCGGTCGCGCACGCCGAGGTCGGTGGCGAGGTCCGGCGCCGCCAGCAGGCGCTCCACCTCGTCCTCCTCCAGGGTGTCGGGGAGCGACGGGCGCACCCGGGGCAGGCGCACGTCGACCAGCGGATCATGATCGACCAGCCCCTCGCCCAGGGCCCAGCGGTAGAAGCGCCGCAGGCTCGACAGCAGCCTGGCGTTGCTGCGCAGGCTATAACCCGTCTCGCGCCGCTCATCGAGCCAGGCCGGCAGCACCGCGCTCGCCGGCGACAGCAGCGGCTCACCGGCCACGGCCAGGCGGGCCTGCCAGCGAGTCAGGTCATGGCGATAGGCGCTCAGCGTGTTGTCGCTGGCGCCCTGCTCCAGCCACAGGCCGTCGAGGAAGGCGTCGATCAGCGCGGCATCCTGCGTGGTGGTTCCCATACGGCTCCCGGACATGCCCCATCAGAACGAAACCCCGCCCCGCGGCAGCGGTGACGGGGTTTCGACAGTGGCATCGGGGCCAGAAGCCCCGACGCCACGCGCGGGCAGAGGCTCTCGCCTCAGGCCAGCTTTTCCTTGATGCGGGCGGACTTGCCGCTGCGCTCGCGGAGGTAGTACAGCTTGGCCTGGCGCACGTCACCGCGACGCTTGACCTCGATGGAGTCGACCAGCGGGCTGTAGGTCTGGAAGGTACGCTCGACGCCGACACCGTGGGAGATCTTGCGCACGGTGAAGGCGGAGTTCAGGCCGCGGTTACGCTTGCCGATGACCACGCCCTCGAAGGCCTGGAGACGCTCGCGGGTACCTTCCTTGACCTTGACCTGGACGATCACGGTATCGCCGGGGGCAAAGGCCGGCACTTCCTTGCTCATCTGCTCGGTCTCGAGCGCCTGGATCACCTTGTTCTTGCTACTCATGACAATGACTCCTCAATAAACTTCGTGACGCGCCGGGTGCGGTTCGTCGCCGGCGTGTCGTGATCCCGGCGCCCGAGGCGACTCGAGAGCGCGGGAATGCTGTTGGTGACACAGGTCCGTCGCCCCGGGGACGCGTCCTGCACCTCCGCCCTGTCCCTCGACCGGCCTACTGCTCGGCCTGTCGAGTGGTCAGCGCGTAGTCCTCGATGAACTCCTCGAGCAGCTCACGCTGCTCGTCGCTCAACGTCCTGCCTTCCAGCAGGTCGGGGCGCCTGAGCCAGGTCCGCCCCAGGGACTGCTTCAGCCGCCAGCGCCGGATGGCGCCATGGTGGCCGCTGAGCAGGACCTCCGGCACTCGCCGCCCGTCGACGTCCTCGGGGCGCGTGTAGTGCGGGCAGTCCAGCAGCCCGTCGTTGAAGGAGTCCTCGACCGCGGAATCCTGATGGCCCAGCACCCCGGGCACCAGCCTTGCCGCGGCATCGATCAGCACCATGGCCGGCAGCTCGCCGCCGCTGAGCACATAGTCGCCGATCGACCACTCCTCATCGATGTCGGCTTCCACCACCCGCTCATCGATGCCTTCGTAGCGCCCGGCCACCACCACCAGGGGTGGGCCCGAGGCCAGTTCCTGCACGCCCTGCTGATCCAGCCGCCGCCCCTGGGGGGACAGGTAGACCACCCTGGCCCGCTGGCCGGTGGCGGCCTCGGCGCGCTCGCGGGAGGCGTGGATGGCCGAGCGCAGGGTGTCGACCTTCATCAGCATGCCGGGGCCGCCGCCGTAGGGGCGATCGTCCACGGTGCGATGCCGGTCGGTGGCGTAGTCCCGGGGGTTCCAGAACTCGAGCGCGATATGCCCCTTCTCCACCGCGCGGCCCGTGACGCCATGGCGAGTGATCGCCTCGAACATCTCGGGAAACAGCGACACCACGCCGATCCACATGGCCGGCGCCGGGATCGAATCGGCACTCAAAATTCCGGATCCCAGTCGACGGTCATCACGCCGGCCTCGAGATCCACGTCGAGCACGACGTCGCCGGGCAGGAACGGCAGCAGCCGCTCACGCGCCTCGATGCGCTCATCGGCCGCACCCTTCACGACCATGACGTCGTTGGCGCCGGTCTCGAAGAGGTGGTCGATGCGCCCCAGCGCGAGACCCTCACGGGTCACCACGGCGAGCCCCTCGAGCTGATACCAGTAGTAGTCATCGGTATCGAGCTCGGGCAGTTCGGCCTTGGGCAGCAGGATCTCTGCGCCCGCCAGGGCCTCGGCCGCCTCGCGACTGTCGACGCCTTCGAGCCTCGCCACCAGGCCCTTGCCCTGACGACGCCCCTGCATCAGGCGCGCGCGGGTCAGGCGGCTCTCCTGGCGCAGCACCCAGGCCTCGTAGTCGAGGATGCCGTCCATGGGACTGGTGTACGAATACACCTTGAGCCAGCCCTTGACGCCATAGGGGCTGGTCAGCTTGCCCAGCACCACGTGATCGTCGGCCGGCTGCGCTTGCGCATGTTCGCTCATCGACGACCCCAGGTCCGTTGCAGCAGACGCATCAGGCTCAGGCCTGCTTGCGGGCTTCCTTGACCAGCTCGGCGACGCGGTCGGAGAGCTGTGCACCCTGGCTCTGCCAGTGGGTGATGCGCTCCAGGTCGACGCGCAGGCGTTCTTCCTGACCACGGGCGACGGGGTTGAAGAAACCCAGGCGCTCGATGAAGCGACCGTCACGGGACTTGCGGGAATCGGTCACGGTGAGGTGGTAGAAGGGACGCTTCTTGGCGCCACCACGTGCCAGACGAATGGTAACCATGCGTTGATTATCCTTCGGTTGAAGTTGCGGATGTTTCGGCCGAGGTGCCGATACCTGCTGACCCTCGACAATCTGCTTCGGGAAGCGGGCCGACGGCCCGGCTTCGGGTCATTCGGTCACGACGACGACCGCGTCGATCGCGGTCCTGCCTGTGAAGACGCGATATTCTACGGAAAACCGCTCGACTTGGAAACCTTTTTGCGCTCGACGCCGCGCCATGCGCCGGCTCAGCGCCAGGGCATCCCGCCGGGACCGCCCATTCCACCGGGCCCGCCCGGGCCGCCGCCGCCCATCATGCCGGACATGCCGCGCATCATCTTCTGCATGCCGCCCTTCTGGCCCGCCTTCTTCATCATCTTCTGCATCTGCTTGTGCTGCTTGAGCAGGCGATTGAGGTCGGGAACCTGGAGGCCGGCACCGGCGGCGATGCGACGCTTGCGCGAGCCGTTGATGATCTCGGGCTTGCGACGCTCCTGGGGGGTCATCGAGTTGATCAGCGCCTCGAGCTTGCCCATCTCCTTCTCGGGGCCGGGGCCCTGGGCCATCTCTGCCATCTGCCCCATGCCCGGCAGCTTGCCCATCAGGCCGCCCATGCCCCCCATCTTCTTGAGCTGCTGAAGCTGGTCACGGAAGTCCTCGAGGTCGAACCCCTGGCCCTTCTTGACCTTCTTGGCGAGCTGGTCGGCCTTCTTCTTGTCGACGGTGCGCTCGGCCTCCTCGATCAGCGAGAGCACGTCGCCCATGCCGAGGATGCGCGAGGCCACCCGATCCGGGTGGAAGGGCTCGAGGGCGTCGACCTTCTCGCCCACGCCCATGAACTTGATCGGCTTGCCGGTAACGTGACGCACCGAGAGCGCCGCGCCGCCGCGGGCATCGCCGTCGGCCTTGGTGAGGATCACCCCGGTCAGCGGCAGCGCCTCGTGGAAGGCCTTGGCCGTGTTGGCGGCGTCCTGGCCGGTCATGGCATCGACGACGAACAACGTCTCGTCGGGCACCACCGCCTTATGCAGCGCCTGGATCTCGGCCATCATCGCCTCGTCGATGGCCAGGCGACCGGCGGTATCGACCAGCACCACGTCGTGGAACTGGATCTTGGCGTGCTTGATGGCCGCCTCGGCGATGGCCACCGGCTGCTGATCGCTGCGCGACGGGAAGAAGTCGACCTCGACCTCGCGGGCCAGGGTCTCGAGCTGATCGATGGCCGCCGGGCGGTAGACGTCGGCGGAGACCACCAGCACCTTCTTCTTCTCGCGCTCGCGCAGGTAGCGCGCCAGCTTGGCCACCGAGGTGGTCTTGCCCGCGCCCTGCAGGCCGGCCATCAGCACCACCGCCGGCGAGCCCTTGAGGGCCAGGCCCTCGTTGGCCTCGCCCATGATCGCCTCGAGCTCCTGCTGGACGATCTTGACGAACTGCTGCCCCGGGGAAAGGCTCTGGGAGACCTCCTGCCCCACGGCACGCTCGCGCACCCGGTCGATGAAGGCCTTGACCACCGGCAGCGCGACGTCCGCCTCGAGCAGGGCTCGGCGCACCTCGCGCAGGGTATCCTTGACGTTGTCCTCGGTCAGGCGGGCCTGGCCCTTGATGGACTTGAGCGTCTGGGAAAGACGCTCGCTGAGATTCTGGAACATGGGGCCTCTCCAATCACGATGGCCGGGGAGACCGATCCGGCATCGGCCGGGGGCTCCCTGCAATGGTCGAAAATTATACGCGCCCTGGCCGGCAGTCTCCATGCATGACCATGATTCGCTGCCGCCAGGAGGCCCCGCCGAGCTGTGCGCCGCCCCGGGGATTCGGTATAGTAGCGGCACCATTTCATAAGCTCAGGCGCTGGCGAAGGCGCACGGACAGCGATCGATGCAGCCGCTATCACTTGCCGTCATGGCCTTCCTCTTCTACGTGGGAGCCGCCTCCTGGCAGGGCCTCGCCCTGGCCCGACGAGTACCACCGCGCGACATGCTGGTGCGCGCCCTGGCCCTGTTCGGCCTGCTCTGCCACCTCCCACTGGCCGCCACCCTGCTGGCCCGGGGCGACTCCCTGCTGCCCGGCCTCTCCACCAGCGCGGTGCTGGTCGGCGCGCTGGCCGTGCTGCTGCTGCTGCTGGTCAGCCTCTTCAAGCCGGTGCTCAACATCGCCACCGGGCTGCTGCCGCTGGCCGGCGTGACCCTCCTGCTGGCCACCGAACTGCCGAGCCCGGAGCGCGCCACCGGCATGACCCCGGGCATCGCCCTGCACGCCCTGAGCAGCGCCCTGGCCTTCGCGCTGCTGGCGATCGCCGCCGTCCAGGCGGTGCTGCTGGGCATCCAGAACCAGGCACTGCGTCACCACCACATCCGCGGCGTGGTCCAGTCGCTGCCCCCGCTGACCACCATGGAACGGATCCTCTTCGAGCTGATCTGGGCCGGCATGCTCCTGCTGACCCTGTCGATCGCCAGTGGCTTCCTGTTCGTCGACGACATGTTTGCCCAGCACCTGGCCCACAAGTCGATCCTCTCGCTGGCCGCCTGGGTGATCTTCGCCACCCTGCTGTTCAGCCACCACCGGCTGGGCTGGCGCGGCATGCGCGCGGTGCGCTGGACGCTGGGCGGCTGCATGGTACTGCTGCTGGCCTACTTCGGCAGCAAGTTCGTGCTGGAGATCGTGCTCGACCGCGGCTGAGACCCTGCCCGCCTTGACACCCGTCGACCGAGTCCCTACAACTCGAGCCTGATACGCCTTTGAGGATCCTTCGACATTGAGTGACGATTTCCCGCTGGGACTGCTGTTCGGCCTGCTGTTCCTGCTCGTCTGCCTGTCCGCCTTCTTCTCCAGTTCCGAGACCGGGATGATGTCGATCAACCGCTACCGCCTGAGCCATCAGGCGAGCAGCGGCCAGACGCGCGCCCAGCGGGTCATGCGCCTGCTCGCGCGGCCGGATCGGCTGATCGGCGTGATCCTGATCGGCAACAACTTCGTCAACAACCTGGCGGCCTCCATCGCCACCATCATCGCCATCCACTTCTTCGGCGAGGTCACCGGCCCGGCCGTCGCCACGGCGCTTCTGACCATCACCATCCTGATCTTCGCCGAGGTCACGCCCAAGACCTACGCGGCGGTCAAGCCCGAGCGCATCGCCTATCCGGCCTCGGTGGTGCTGGAGCCGCTGCTCAAGCTGCTCTATCCGCTGGTATGGCTGGTCAACGCCATCTCCAACGGCCTGCTGCGCCTGCTGGGGGTCAAGACCCTGGAGGCCGGCGGCGACAACCTGACCCGGGATGAGCTGCGCACCGTGGTCCACGAGGCCGGCCCGCTGATCCCCCGGCGCCACCAGGCCATGCTGGTGTCGATCCTCGATCTCGAGAACGTCACGGTGAACGACATCATGGTGCCGCGCCACGAGGTGGTGGGCATCGACCTGGACGATGCCCTGGACGATATCCTCACCCAGATCCGCACCAGCCAGCACACCCGGGTGCCGGTCTACAAGGGCGACATCAACAACATCATCGGCATGCTGCACCTGCGCAACGCGGCGCGCTTCCTGTCCCGGGGCGAGGTCACCAAGGCCGCCATCGTTCAGGAGGCCCGGGAACCCTACTTCATCCCCGAATCGACGCCGCTGCACACCCAGCTGCTCAACTTCCAGAAGCAGAAGCGGCGCATCGGCATCGTGGTCGACGAGTACGGCGACGTGGAGGGCCTGGTGACCCTGGAGGACATCCTCGAGGAGATCGTCGGCGAGTTCACCACCGAC
>JAWWBV010000064.1:0-9655 GCA_033720795.1 Halomonas sp.
ATCGACCATGATCAGGCTACCATCACGCTCGACCACCGGACGCTCGGCGGCGTAGTAGAGAGGCACGATGGGGATACCTTCCAGGTGTATGTACTGCCAGATATCCAGTTCAGTCCAGTTGGAGAGGGGGAACACTCGTATGGATTCCCCCTTGTGCTTTCTGGTGTTGTAAAGTTTCCAAAGCTCCGGACGCTGATTCTTCGGATCCCAACGATGCTGAGCCGTGCGAAACGAGAACACGCGCTCCTTTGCACGTGATTTCTCTTCGTCGCGCCGGGCACCACCGAAAGCGGCATCGAAACCGTATTGATCGAGTGCCTGCTTGAGACCCTCTGTCTTCATGATGTCGGTATGCACACTTGAGCCATGCGTAAAGGGGTTGATATCCTGCTCGACGCCCTCCGGATTGACATGGACGATCAGCTCCATCCCCGACTCTTCCACCATGCGCTCGCGAAACTTGTACATCTCCCGAAATTTCCAGCGGGTATCGACATGTAGCAGCGGAAATGGGGGCACGGACGGATAGAAGGCCTTTCTCGCAAGGTGCAGCATGACCGCACTATCCTTACCAATCGAATAAAGCATCACCGGATTCTCCGTTTCGGCGACCACTTCTCGAATGATCTGGATGCTTTCGGCTTCGAGTCGTTGTAGATGAGTGAGTGACATTGCTTACCTCATTGTTGTTGTAGCATGGAAACGTCGTGGATGGCGCCGTTCGATGCGGAGAGATAATCCGGCGTGATGTCATCCAGGGGAATGCGATCCGTCCCTGCCCACGGCTCGTCAGCCGTGGCGTCATCGACCGGTTGATAAAAGGTATTGCGCTGCAAGAGAGGACGATTCACGGCACGGGTAATGGCCACCAGATCCGAGTCATCCAACGACTGTCCATTACTGCCTCCCGCGGCGCGAGTAATGGATTCATACATCAGCGTCCCGCCGAGGTCGTTGGCACCCGCCTCCAGGCAGAGGGCGGCTCCCTTTCTCCCCATCTTCACCCACGATGTCTGAATATTGGTCAGCAGTGGATGCAGTGCCAGGCGGCTGACCGCATGCACCAGCACCGCTTCGCGCAGGGTCGGACCGGAACGGGCCTGGCCCTTGAGCCAGATAGGAGATTCCATGTGCACGTAAGGCAGAGGAACGAACTCCGTGAAGCCCCCCGTTTCCTCCTGAAGAGCACGGATGCGCAGCAGGTGCCGCGCCCAGTGTTCGGGCCGCTCGACGTGTCCAAACATCATGGTGGCAGTACTGCGTATGCCGGCTTGATGGGCGCTACGCATCACTTCCAGCCACTGTTCGGTATTGAGCTTGTCGGGACAGAGGGTGGCCCTGACTTCATCGTCGAGGATTTCCGCCGCAGTCCCCGGAAGCGAGCGTAGACCGGCCTGATGCAGCCGTTGCAGATATTCCGTGAGTTCCAGCCCCAGCGTCTCCGCCCCGTGGATCACCTCGAGGGGAGAGAAGGCATGCACGTGCATGTGTGGCACGGCCTCCTTTACCGCCGCCGCTAGTGCCAGATAGGTGTTGCCGTCATAGTGTGGATGGATGCCCCCCTGCATACAGACTTCCGTCGCGCCTCGCGACCAGGCCTCACCAGCACGCTCGGCGACCCTGGCTGCGTCCAGCCGGTAGGCGGGACCACGCAGGTTGGCTGCTGTACTGCCCTTGGCGAAGGCACAGAAACCGCAGCGATACTGGCAAATATTGGTGTAGTTGATGTTGCAGTTACGGGTGTAAGTGACGTTCTCCCCCACGGTGACCCGCCTCAGGGTATCGGCGGCATGAATGACCGCCCTCAGATCGCTGCCATCAACCATAAACAGCTGGACGATTTCGCCTTCATTCAACGCCTCTCCTGCCCAGGCTCGCTCCAGAAGCTGCGCAATTTCCGGTGATGGGATCCTGTCCTCGCTCGTGCCGCCTGGCCGCAGTGTGGCGTCCCCTTCAGCAGCTTCACGACTACCGGCATGCCAGTTGTCCGTGCGCGCAAACCCACGGGCATCGGCGGCACGGCGCACGGCCCTGGCGATATCGGGCACCACCCACTGCTCGAGCCGACGAACGTAGGCCGGTATCAGCGGCAGGCGCTGCAGCAGCTGGCGGCCGAAGCGAGCGCTTTCCAGTGCCAGGGTGTCGATCTGTGGCCAGGCAGCTTCCGGATTGACATGATCCAGGGTTACCGGAGAGATGCCGCCCCAGTCGTTGATGCCTGCACGCACCAGCTGCTCCAGTTCCGCAGGACGCAGGTTGGGCGGCGCCTGGATGGACATCTCGGCACCGAAGATCAGGCGTGACATGGCGATGGTCCAGGCCTGATCATCGACATCCGGCTCCGGGGCTGCGGCCATTCGCGTCCCCGGCTTGGCCCGGAAGTTCTGGATGATCAGCTCCTGGATATGTCCGTATTCGCGATGCAGCTCTCGAAGCGCCAGCAGGGCATCGATGCGCTCTGCTCGAGTCTCCCCGATACCGATCAGGATGCCCGAGGTAATGGCGACGGACAGTTCACCGGCATGCCGCAAGGTCGCCAGACGCGCCCTGGGACGCTTGTCTGGACAGCGCCAATGCGGGCCACCGCGCTCATGCAGACGGTCGGCCGTGGACTCCAGCATGATCCCCAGGGAAGCCGCCACCTGGCGTAGCGGCATCATCTCCTCTGACGACATGGTGCCCGGATTGATATGCGGCAACAGGCCGGTTTCACGGAAGACCAGCCGGGCCATGGCAGCCACATAGGCGAAGGTATCCTGATAGCCCATCGCCTCGAGCGCCGCCTGTGCCTGGGGATAGCGTTGTTCAGGACGCTCGCCCAGGGTGAACAAGGCTTCACGGCAACCGGCGCGACCGCCGTCGCGGGCGATGGCCAGCACTTCCTCGGGACTGAGATAAGGGCCATCGATCTTCTTCGGCGATGTGGCGAAGGTGCAGTAGCCGCAGTGATTTCGACACAGTCGCGTCAGTGGAATGAAGACCTTGGGTGAGTAACCCATTCGCCGCCCGTGGCCCTCGAGCGTCATCGCCTCGGCACAGGACAGAAGATCGTGAAGCGGCGCCTCGGCCCCTACTCGATATGCATCATCTGCGCAGAGTCCGGCGCCCGAGCGTGCTTTGTCCAGTAGCGCATTGATCGGTTCAACCATGGGAAAGGCTCCGGCAGGTAGTGGATATACTCGCCCCGACAGTCATCTGCATGCTCGCCAGCATGCTCAAGTCCTGTGCGGTATCGACGTCGAATAGCAGTCCAGGTGCCTGGCTCAAGGCGGGCCTCAGGCCCGATGCTTCCGCCGCTGCCATATGACGCATCAGGCTGTGCCGACCGAAGCGGAATGGAAACGTCCCCGGTTGGCTCAAGAAGATGGCGTTTGTGCCCTGACCGTGACGATCACTTGCCAGGGCCAGGCCACGGCGACGCCCGGCGAGGATGAAGGCGTCGATCTCCTCGCTGCGAACCAGCGGGAGATCGGCATGCATCACCAGAAGCTCATCGGCGCCTGCCGCATGCAACTGCTGGCTGGCCATGGTGAGCGCAGGGTTCAAACCATGACCGACATCCTGAAGGTGCAACACGTCTGGAGGACACTGATCCGGGTCACAGCCGACGATGGCAATGTGCTCGACCCGCTCACTGCCGGCTAACGCCCCCATGACCCGATCGAGCATCGTCTCCACCAGCCGTTGACGACCCAGGGCAGGCAGCTCAGGCATCAGCCGCGTTTTCCCTTGACCCAGGGTCTTGAGTGGCACCAGTGCCCAGAGACTCATGTGGCCCCTCCCCTATCCATGACGCGCGATGACTGACAGTTCCCGCGCTCCTTCTTGATGCCTATTCAAGCAGTCGGCCCACCCCTTATCCACTCGCTTTCCGAGCTTTTTCAGCTTTCTTAAACCGCAAAATAATCACCATCAATCAGACACTTACCCATGCAACAAGGCGAGAGAAACACGTAAGGTGAAAATGCTCGGTTTTTATCTAAAAGGTTCACTTATTCAGCACCGGGGCTGGACATCGTTTCGCCAACTGGCGAGGAGGAGACTCATCCAAAAGATCGACAGAGGGACCGGCAGGCGTGACGCATGCTTGCTCAACAGGCATCTGGATGATCGAGCAATCGGCAGGGGAGCGAGGATCCGCGACGGGCCTGAGTCAGGTAGACGCGGCAGTCGAAGTAAGGGAAAGGAAAGTGAGGGTGAAGCACATAACCCAGCGTGGTTCAGTGACGCCACCGAGGGTCGTATGGTGTCAACCGCGCAGGGTAGCGGCAAATGCCAGCGTTTCCCTGGCCACGCGCAAACGGTCCTGGGACCTGTGCATGAGAGTGTCGGTAACGGTGACGGGCAGATCGATCCGATCACGCAGGGCCCCATCACGACTGTCGAGTACGAGTCCATCGATAAGATCAGCATAGTCCTGGACGATCTGCAGAACGCTGACGGACAGACCCAGCTCGTTCATGATCTTGGTGGTGGGTCCCTTGACGGCCTCTCCCCCCACCAAGGGTGATACAGCCACCACGGGCACATCGGCGCTTCGGATCAGTTCCCGCATCCCCGGAACCGCAAGCATGGGGGCGATGCTCAGGTAGGGATTGGATGGGCACAGGATGATGGCCCCGAGGTCATCGTCGGCAAGCGCTCGAACGACGCCGGGAGAAAGGCGTGCCTTTTCGGCACCCTTGAATTCGATGCTGTTCACCCGCGGTCGGCATTGCTCGCGAACAAAGTAGTGCTGAAAGTCCAGGGCGCCGATCTCGGTATCGAGTCGGGTGCGGACGGGATCATCACTCATCGGCAGGATCCGAGCGGGGATGGCGAGGCGCTCGGCCAGATCACTGATAACGCTGGACAGCGGTTCGCCAGCAGCCAGGCGGCGGGTGCGTTCCACGTGCAGGGCCAGATCGGCATCCCCGAGGCGAAACCAGGATTCGCCACCGAGCTGTTCCAGTGCCTGCATGAAGGACCAGGTTTCGTCCCGCCGCCCCCATCCCGTTTGCGGATTGGCAAGCCCGGACAAGGTATAGAGGGCGGTATCGACATCCGGACAGACATGCAGTCCGAGGTGATTGAAGTCATCACCGGTATTGACGACCAGTGTCATCTCGCCATCCACGACGGCACGCATCAGCCCTTCCGCCAGCTTGGCGCCGCCGACGCCACCGCTGAGGGCGACGATCCGTTCATGTCTCCGCCGTTCATGAGTCATTGGAAAAGATCCGATTCGAGAGGCCTGATCAACGCCGACGCATCGACCACCGTGTCGCTCCATGACAACCCGCTCACCACTGCTACTGGCATCCCTTCTCCGGCCTCTCCCATCACCAGGGCCGCGCCGGCGGCGATGGCATCCGCATGGGCGATCAGCGTATTGTGCAGGGTTCGCCCGTGACGGTCGGTGCCGCTGCGCTGGTCGATCAACGCCGGAACGCCGGCGGAGGCGAGGGCAACGTTGACCACGCCGTTGCGCCAGGGGCGACCGAAGCTGTCGCTGATGATGATCCCCGGATGGGTACCCTGGCGCGTCTCCAGTCCAGCGCTGAGTGCCCGCGCCGAGGCAGCGGGGTCGCGCGGCAGCAGCAGCGCGTGCTGCCCCGATGTGTTGTCGGGCAGGTTGGATTGATCGATACCGGCATTGGCCATCACGTAGCCCAGGCGGTGGCGAACGATCATGACGCCGGGGACGGCGCGCAAGACATCGCTGGATTCCTCGAGCACCAGCTCGACCAGGCGCGAATCCTTGCCCGTCAGCCTGGCCAGCTCCGTGGCACGCGGCGTCGGCGTCACACGGGCGAGATCGACGAGGCGCCCCTCGGCCTTGGAGACCACCTTCTGTGCCACCACCAGCACACTCGTGTCCTCCAGGATCAGATCCGCGTCCCTTAGCGCTTGACCGATGATGGCCGCCAGGTCATCTCCGGGAGAGATCTCGGGGATGTTGGGAAGCGCCTGGAAATGCACCCCGCTGAGCATGGCGCTCACTCAGCTGCCGTCGCCCGGGTCCAGCGTTCCGGTAATCCGGATGCCGGCTCCGTCGATGCGGTAGTGACGGTTCATGAAGATCAGGATCGAGGTCATCGCCTCGGCCGCGGCGGAATTCCCCAGGACGCCTGCATGAAGGCCGCGTAGCCCCGCATCGTTGGCCAGGGCTACCACGCTCGAGCGGGCCTCCTTGTCATCGCCGAAGACCAGCACGTCGCAGTCGACTTCCGCATCGGTGGCAAGTTTATGTGCCGCCACATTCTGGAAGGCCGAAACGACGCGCACGCCTTCACCGAGGCGGCGCTGGGTTCGCAGGGCGGCACTGCCCTCCTCGGGCAACTGGACGCGCATCACCTTGGGCGGCACCAGGGGAACCGTGGTATCGACGAGAATCTTGCCCTGGACGACCGTGGCAATCTGGTTGAGCGCTTCCTCCTGCGAGGAAAACGGCACGGCCATCACGATCAGCTGGGCCTGTTCGGCAACGCTGAGATTATCGCTGCCGCCTACTTCGATATCGAGCTCCTGGCTTAGCCGATGAGCCGCTTCAACGGCCCTGTCGGCATCGCGAGAGCCGATCAGCACGCGATGTCCCGCCTTGGCCCAGCGCCGAGCCAGCGCGGCCCCCAGATTTCCGGTGCCGCCCACCACCCCGATGGTGCCCACTGCTGTCGTTGCCATCACCGCTTCCTCCCGATGGAATCCCTCTGACTCGTCCTTCCAGGCTAGGAAGCCCGAAGACACGAAGCATCGTTTGATCGGACTAGAGGTGGCACACCGATACTGGATTTGATGCCACGAAGAACGGGTCCCCTCTGGTCAGTCTGCCCGCCGGCTCAGTGCCCGGCGGCGACATGTCGCCTATCAGGCGGTGGCAGGATGCAAGGGAGCCGCGGTCGCCTTGTCGTCCACTTCACGACGATAGCGGGGTATGGCGATCGCCAGGCACAGGCAGGGAAGGAGCAGCAGAGCGATGCAGCTGGACAGTGCGTAGCGCAACGCCTCGTCACCGATCGTGATGCTGAAGTAATCGCTCAGCACACCGACGATCAAGGGGCCAAGGCCGACGCCGATCAGCGTTGTCCCCATGAAGAACAGGGCGGTCGCCTGGGCCAGTCGCCTGGCGGGTATCAAGCAGCTCATGGCGCCAAAGCACGGGACGGCCCACCATATGCCGAAGAAGGCAAACCCCAGATAGAACAGGAAGGCCGTGGGCACCGGCATAGCGCCCATGAAAAAGGCCGTACCGGCAGGCCACAGGAAAAACAGCAGGCCGAAGGGAATGCTGAGGGCTGTTCCCAATAGGGCCGTCCCGAGCTGCCAGCCCCTGTTACGCGCGGTCATTCGATCGGTCATGGCACCGCAGCACAAGGTTCCGACAGCGGACACCAGTCCGCCCCCCACTCCCATCAAGAAGCCCGCCTCCTGAAGACTCAGGTCGTGGGAGCGAATGAGAAAGCTCGGATTCCAGGTGCCGATCGCATAGCCGGCGACCGCCGCTATGCTTCCCGCCGCCACGATCAGGCCATAGGAGGGAGTGTTGAACAGGATGAGTATGGTCTTGAAAAAGGGTTCGTGTGTTTCACTGTGACGATTCTCGACATCATCGAGCGCTTTCGGCTCCTTGACCGTCCACGCCAGGATGATCCCCAGGAGAACGCCCGGAGCGCCGATGATGATAAAGGCCCATCGCCATCCGTAGAGTTCGGCCACCCAACCGCCAAAGCCCAGCCCCACGACCGCGCCGATCGCCGGCCCCATCAGAAACACGGATAGCGCCCGCGAACGAAGCCGGGCGGGATATAGCTGAGAGACCATGGCCACTGACGGCGCCGATCCTCCTGCCTCGCCGACGGCCACGCCGATACGAAACAGCAGCAACATGGCGAAACTCGTCGCCACCCCACAGAGCATCGTCATCCCGCTCCAGGCAATGCAGGCGATGACGATCACCGGCTTGCGCCCGATTCGATCCGACAGGCGCCCGACGGGCAACCCGAATACCGTATAGAACAGCGCGAAGGCCACACCGGACAGCAGACCAATCATCGTATCGGACACGCCGAATTCGAGCTTGATGGGTTCAATCAGGATCGAGACCACCAGCCGATCGATGTAGTTGAAAATGTAGATGATGGCCAAGACGCCGAGTGCGTAATGGGTTCGCCAGGTGACCTTTGGTTCGGATATCACAGACACTCTCCCGTCGTTTTTCTTGTTATGGCATCGTCTAGAACGCCCTGGAACACCACATCGTCCGTTCAGACCATGGGGGAATTCCCCCCCTTGAAAACGCTCCTGCGACCTATTGCTCAACCAGGTCGGCCCGGGCAGCCCGCGGAGCCGGCCCCCACCACGATCACGTCGTACGTCGCGGCCATCGTCATCCTCCCTGTGTCGTGTCGCCGGCTGCCGGCTATTCCACCACGGCGTCGCTGAAGGGCACCGGCCCGCCCAGGGCCGCGCGGTAGGACGGCGGCCGGCGGCCGTCGAGATCGACCACGCCGAGGTCCCGCGCCAGCTCGGCGGCGTAGTAGACGCCGCCGGAGCGAGCCTCCCGCCCGGGATCGGCGAAGAGCGCGGCCAGCACCCGGCCGGGAAACTCCGCGGACTCGGGCACCACCCGGCCGTATTTGTGCGGTTCGGCGGCGAGCACCGCCGCCGTGCGCTCGGTGGCCACCACGCCGAGCCACAGCGAGACGGTCGCGACCCCATGGGGACGCAGGTCGTGGGCCATGTCGAAGGCCATCTTGTCGGTCCCGGCCTTGCCGGCGCCGTAGGCCGGCCCGTGCATGTAGCAGCGCGCCCCCGGCGCCGAGGTGAAGGCGATCAGCCCGCCGTGCTCGAGCATCAGCGGCGCGGCGAAGCGGCTGCTGACGTAGGAGGAGCGCAGGCCGACGTCGAGCAGCGCGGCCATCTCTGGCGGCTTCTCCCAGAACGGGCCCGGCGCGACCAGCGCCTCGGGCACGGTCAGGGCGTTGTTGACCAGCAGGTCGAGGCGCCCCTGCTCGCGACCGATACGGGCGAACAGCGCCTCGACCTGGGCATCGTCGGCATGATCGCAGGCCGCGGCGATGCCGTGGCCGCCGCGCCGGGTCACCTCAGAGGCGGTGGCGCCCACCGTGCCGGGCAGCGGCGCGGCGCCCTCCTCCCGGGTGCGGCCGGTGACATAGACGGTGGCACCCGCCGCGCCGAGCGCCAGGGCGATGCCGCGGCCCACGCCGCGACTCGCCCCGGTGACCACGCAGATCCGGCCCTTGAGATCGGGCAGTTCCGACATCTTCCTTGCTCCAGACAAGGCCGCCGGCGAAGCGTCGCCGGCGGCAGGGTGACGCGACGCTCAGCCACAGCAGGGCAATTGCTGCTGGACTAGGCGAGGGGCGCCGGGGACAGGTCGAAGAGGAGGTCTTTTGCCATGGATGGCAAAAGTAGCGCCCAAGGAGGGGTTCACAGCGCCTCCTCGTCGGTCCGGCGCTCCGGGACCTGTCGACGGAGCAGCCCCGAGCCTTTAAAGCCTCGCTCGTGGCGTTGCCTCAGCGGTAGAGGATCACCAGGTCGTTGATCACCGAGGGGCGCTCCTCGCCCACCACGTGGGTGTGCACCTCCAGGGTCAGCTGGGTGCCCTTGCGGGTCGGGGTGGCGTCCTTGACCCGGGCGCGGGCGTGGACCCGCG
>JAWWBV010000065.1:0-9649 GCA_033720795.1 Halomonas sp.
CCTACCGTTCTTCGGCGTGCAACCGGCCCTGGTGGATAACGAGGGCAACATTCTCGAGGGGGCTCCCGAGGGCACCCTGGTGATCCTCGACTCCTGGCCGGGCCAGGCGCGCTCCATCTGGGGCGACCACGATCGCTTCGTGCAGACCTACTTCTCGACCTACAAGGGCATGTACTTCACCGGTGACGGCTGCCGCCGCGACGAGGACGGCTACTACTGGATCACCGGCCGGGTCGACGACGTGCTCAACGTCTCCGGCCACCGCATGGGTACCGCCGAGATCGAGTCCTCGCTGGTGGCCCACGAGGCGGTGGCCGAGGCCGCCGTGGTCGGCTTCCCCCACGACATCAAGGGGCAGGGCATCTACATCTACGTGACCCTGGGCGACGGCTATGAGGAGAGCGACGAGCTCAAGAAGGAGCTGACCCAGTGGGTGCGCAAGGACATCGGTCCGATCGCCTCGCCGGACGTCATCCAGTGGGCGCCGGGCCTGCCCAAGACCCGCTCGGGCAAGATCATGCGCCGCATCCTGCGCAAGATCGCCGCCAACGAGTGCGACGGCCTGGGCGACACCAGCACCCTGGCGGATCCCTCGGTAGTCGACGAGCTGATCGAGCACCGCGCCAACCGCTGAGGGCCGTGCCCCGGTAGGGTAGCCACGACCGAGCCGGCCCCACGGGGCCGGCTTCTTCGTGTCGGGGCGACGGGCGGTCGCGGCGGCCGGCAGCGGCCAGCGGGATGATCCGGGCCTCATTGTTTCCCGGCTCTTGGGAATCGCCTGGGGCATGGGGTAACATGCGATAACAAATCGAGAGCCCAGCGTGGCGGTCGTCGGTCCGCCGCCCGAGGAACCGGAGGAAGATCCATGGCCTTTGCCCAGAAATTCATCGTTGCCGATGACCATCCGCTGTTCCGTGCGGCCCTGACCCAGGCACTGCGCCAGCTGGCGCCCCAGGCCGAGATCGTCGAATCCGATACCATGGAGGCCACCACCGACGTGGTCACCCGGCATCCCGATGCCGACCTGATCCTGCTGGACCTGCACATGCCGGGGGCCCACGGCTTCTCCGGCCTGATCCAGCTGCGCGGCCAGACCCCGGACATCCCGGTGGCGGTGGTCTCGGGCAGCGACGAGGTCCACGTGGTGCGCCGCGCCATCGACTACGGCGCCTCGGGCTTCATTCCCAAGTCCTCGTCGCTGCAGCTGATCGCCGAGGCGGTGGGCGAGATCCTCGACGGCGAGGTGTGGCTGCCGGCCGAGATGGCCGAGGCCCTGGGCGAGGCCAACGAGGACGAGACCAAGTTCGCCGAGGCGATCGCCTCGCTGACCCCCCAGCAGTTCCGGGTGCTCAACATGCTCACCGAGGGGCTGCTCAACAAGCAGATCGCCTACGAGCTCAGCGTCTCCGAGGCGACCATCAAGGCCCACGTCACCGCCATCCTCCGAAAGCTCGGCGTGCACTCCCGCACCCAGGCGGTGATCGCCGCCCAGAAGCTCGAGGTGGAGCCGCCCAAGGTCGAGTCCTGACCCGGGCCCCGACCCCCGCCCCGCACGCCCGACCACGCCCCGCCGGATCACCTCCGGCGGGGCGTGTCGTTGTTTGGGACTTCCACTAACCCCGTCTTCGATCGGGCCCCGTCGCGGCCCTGCTAGTATCAGGCGTGTCTAGGAGTGTCGCTCCGCGCGGCTGGCCTGCAGGGTACGGGTGAGCAGGGCGCGCAGCGCGGCCGGGCGCACGGGCTTGAGCAGCAGCTGATAGCCGGCCCGCTTGATCTCCTCGGCGACCTCCTCGGTGCGATCGGCGGTGATCACGATGCCCGGGACGGCCTCCTCCAGCCGGTCGCCGAGGGCCTCCAGGGCCATCAGGCCGGTGACCTCGTTGTCCAGGTGGTAGTCGGCGAGGATCGCGTCCGGGCCGCCGTCGAGGTGGCGCAGCACCGACTTGGCGCCGCCGATGGTGGTGGCGGTGAAGACCTCGCAGCCCCAGCCCGAGAGCATCGCCTTCATGCCCTCGAGGATCAGCGACTCGTTGTCGATGCAGAGGATGCGGGTGCCGTCGAGCTTGTTGCCGGCCCGCTTCGGCGCGGCGTCCTCGGCCTGCTGGGTGGGCGTGCGCGGCGCCACCGTCGGCACGCTGACCGAGAACATGGTGCCCAGCCCCTCCCTAGAGCGCACCCGGATGGGGTGGTCGAGCACCCGCGCCATGCGATCGGCGATGGAGAGCCCGAGTCCGAGGCCCTTCTCGCTCTCCTTGTGCCGGGTGGTCTGGTCGAGGCGCCGGAACTCCTGGAAGATCTCCGCCTGCTTGGCCTCGGGAATCCCCGGGCCCGAGTCCCACACCTCGATGGTGAGGCGGTCGCCGTGGCGCCGGCAGCCCAGCAGCACGCGGCCCGCCTGGGTGTAGCGAATGGCATTCGACAGGAAGTTCTGGACGATCCGGCGCAGCATCTGGGGGTCACTGTCGACCCACTGGCCGGTCGGCACCACCACCAGGTCCAGGCCGCGCTCCTCGGCCATCACCGCGAACTCGGCGCGTAGCGGGCGGATGATGTCGGCCAGGGCGAAGTGGCTGCGCCGTGGGGTCAGGGCGCCCGCATCGAGCTTGGAGATGTCGAGCAGGGTGCCGAGCAGCTCCTCGGCGGCCTGCAGGGAGTTGTCGATATGGCCGATGGTGCGCTTCATCTCCTCGGCGTCCATCTCCTGGGACAGCGCCGAGGTGAAGAGCCGTGCGGCGTTGAGCGGCTGCAGCAGGTCGTGGCTGGCGGCGGCCAGGAAGCGGGTCTTGGAGGCGTTGGCGTCCTCGGCGAGCTGCTTGGCCTGGCGCAGGGCCAGCTCGGCCTCGGCGCGCACCCGGTTCTCCTGGCGCAGCGCGGCGTTGGCCTCGGAGAGCGCCTGGGTGCGCTCGCGGACGCGCTCCTCGAGGGTCTCGTTGGTCTCCTTCAGCGCGATCTCGGCGCGGCGCCGCTCGGTGATGTCCTGATAGAGGGCGAAGAAGCCCAGTATCGCCCCGCTGTCGCCGAAGTGCGGGGTGTAGGTGACCAGCATGTAGCGCCGCGCCTCGCCGATGGGCAGCGAGACCTCGAAGTTGACCCGCTCGCCGGCCAGGGCGCGCTCGATCCAGGGCGCCCGCTCGCGGGCCATGTCGGGGGCGATCACCTCGTCGACGCGCTTGCCGATCACCGCGTTGCGGTCGATGTCGAAGGCCTGCTCGTAGGCGCGGTTGGTGAAGAGGTAGCGACACTCCTTGTCGAAGTAGGCGATCAGCGCCGGCACGTTGTCCGTGTAGATGCGGATGTTGTTCTCCGAGCGGATCAGCGCCTCCTCGATGCGCTTCTGCTGGGTGATGTCCTGGTAGGTGTAGACGAAGCCGCCGCCCGGCATGGGGTTGCCCTGCACCTCCAGCACGCTGCCGTCCTGGCGGTAGCGCACGTAGCGGTGGGGCTGGCCCTCGCGGATGTTGTCGATCAGCAGCCGCACGTGCTCCTCGGGGTCGCCGGGGCCGTACTCGCCGTTGTGGGCGTTGTAGCGGAAGATCTTGTCCATCGGCGCGCCGACCCGGATCAGGTGGTCGGGGAAGCGGAACAGCTCCAGATAGCGCTGGTTCCACACCACCAGGCGCAGGTTCTGGTCGACCACGCTGATGCCCTGGTTGATGTTCTCGATGGTGGCCTGCAGCAGGGCGCGGTTGAACTCCAGCACCTGGGAGGCCTCGTCGACGATGGAGATCACGTCGGAGATGCCGATGCCGCGGCCCTGCAGGGCCGAGTTGACGACGATGCGCGCCGAGGAGGCGCCGAGCACCGAGGCCAGGAAGCGTTCGGTGAACTGGATGACGTCGATGGAGGCCCGGGTGTTGTCCTCCAGCGGCTTGCCGGTGCGCCGGGCATAATCGTCGAAGGCGCGGCTCACCTGGCCGGCGCCGAGGAAGCGCTCGCACAGCACCTTCAGGTCGCCCACGGTGGTGGCGCCGGTCCAGGGGCGGTTCACCGAGGTCTGGCGGGTCTCGACGCTGTCGACGAACAGCGAGGCCTGGATGCGCTCGACGACCCGCTGCGGGGTCATCTGGGAGACGAAGATGTAGCAGAAGAGGTTCACCCCCAGCGAGAGCATCACGCCGTGGGTGAAGCTGTCACCGACGTTGAGGCCGAACAGCGAGGTGGGGGCGAGCCAGGCGATGTCCAGCGGGCCGCCGTCGGCCCAGTCGAGGGGCAGCACGCCGGTGCCGATCATGGTCGGCATCAGCAGGCTGTAGGCCCAGATGGCGAAGCCGGCGTTCATGCCGACGATCACCCCGAGGCGGTTGCCGCGCTTCCAGTAGAGGCCGCCGATCAGTGCCGGGGCGAACTGCGCCGCGGCGGCAAACGACAGCATGCCGATGTTGGCCAGCGAGCTGAACTCGCCGATCATGTGGTAGACGCCGTAGGCCATCGCCAGGATCACCACGATGGTGATGCGTCGGGCGCGCAGCACCAGGCGGCCGTAGTCGCGGGGCTTGGTGTCGAACCAGCGCAGGCGGAACAGCGCCGGGATGACGATCTCGTTGGAGATCATGATCGAGACCGCCACGGCGGCGACGATCACCATGCCGGTGGCCGCCGAGAAGCCGCCGATGAAGGTCAGCAGCGTCAGCCAGACGTTGTCGGCCGCCATCGGCAGGGCGAGCACGTAGGTGTCGGGCTCGATGCGGCTCTCGGAGAAGACGGTCAGGCCGGCCGCGGCGATGGGGATGACGAAGAAGGCGAAGGCCAGCAGGTAGAGCGGGAAGAGCCAGCGCGCCTTGGTGGCGTCGTCGCGATGGATGTTCTCGACCACCGCGACGTGGAACTGGCGGGGCAGGCAGAGGATCGCCAGCATCGCCAGCAGCGTCTGGGCCCAGAAGCTCTGGCCGAAGTCCTGGTCGGCGAGCTGGCGCTGCAGCGCCAGCTGCTCCTCGGCGCGGCCCAGCAGGTCGCCCAGGCCGTCGAACATGCCCCAGGTGACGTAGGCGCCCAGCGCCAGGAAGGCCACCAGCTTGACCAGCGACTCGAAGGCCACGGCGTGGATCAGCCCCTCGTGGTGCTCGGTGGCGTCGGTATGGCGGGTGCCGAAGAGGATGGCGAAGGCCGCCATCACCAGCGCCACGTAGAAGGCGGTGTCGCCGAACAGCGGGGCCCGGGTGATGTCCGAGGCCGCGGTGATCACGCTGAAGGAGGTGGCGACCGCCTTCAGCTGCAGGGCGATGTAGGGCAGGGTGCCGATCAGCGCCACCAGGCTGGCGAAGGCCGCCAGCGACTGGGTCTTGCCGTAGCGCGAGGCGATGAAGTCGGCGATGGAGGTGACGTTCTGGTGCTTGGCGACGCGGATCATCTTGGCCAGCACCGGCCAGAACAGCAGCAGGGTGAGGATCGGCCCGACGAAGATGCTGGCGAAGGACCAGCCGGAGGTGGCGGCCTGGCCCACCGCGCCGTGGAAGGTCCAGGAGGTGCAGTAGATGGCCAGCGCCAGGCTGTAGATCACCGGGCGACGCCGGCTCGCCCCGTGCTGGCGCGCGTGGCGGTCGCCGCGCCAGGCGATGGCGAACAGCACCGTGATGTAGAGCAGCGAAACGACGATCAGCAGCCAGCCGGCGAACATGCACTCAACTCCCTTCCGAAGGTGCCCATTCTAGGGCAAGGCCGGCGCGCGGGGCAGCCGCTATAGGGCTCAGGCCCGTGGGCAGAGGACCCGATAGAGCGGGGCGGCGGCGTCGAGGCGGCGCATCGCCTCGGTGGCGGGCGTGCGCGCCTCGCCCTCGAGGGGCAGCATCTCCCGGGTCGCGCAGTTCATCAGCCAGGCCTGGTGGCTCACCTGGTCCACGTACTCCTTCTCGAAGCGGTAGAGCAGGAACTCGACCAGCCGCTCGCCCTGGGCCCGCTTCACCGAGAGCTGGTCCGGCTCGACGATGGTGAAGGCCGTGGTCATCGGGAAGAGGAAGGTCCAGGGGCGCCAGAAGACCTGGCTCTCCTCCACGTCGACCACCTCGGCCGAGTCGGGCAGCTGCTGGCGCTTGTGCTCGAACCAGGAGTACTCGTTATGGATCTGGTAGGCCAGCATGCCGAGGCCGGCGCAGACCGGGACGATCCAGCGCGGCAGGCGCTTGCCGCTGGCCAGGCGCAGGATCAGCCCGACCCCCGCGGCGCCCAGGCCGGCGAAGACCGCCGCAATCAGGTGCCATATCATAGATCATTCATCCTTAAAGCAATCGGGCTTCCCTGAGGAAGCCCGATCGGGTGAGGTTCCAGGGCCCGGACTGGCCGGGCCAGGGGGCCATTATGGCCCAGAAGGTCCCGAGACGTCAGTGCTCGGTGGCGACACCGGCGCCCTTGGGATAGCGAACGCTCTCCACCAGGTCCTGGATCTCCTGCGGAGGCTCCTCGGTGGCGTTGGAGACGGTGAAGGCGACCGCGAAGTTGAAGATCGCGCCGACCGCACCGAAGGAGAGCGGCGAGATGCCGAGGATCCAGTTGTCCGGCGTGTTGGGCAGCATGTTGGTGCCCGGAATGAAGAACCAGCCCAGGTAGGTGAAGATGTAGAGCAGGGTCGTGCCGAGACCGGTCAGCATGCCCGCGACGGCGCCCTTGTTGTTCACCCGCTTGGAGAAGATGCCCATCATCAGCACCGGGAACAGCGAGGCACCGGCGATCCCGAAGGCCAGGGCCACCGTCTGCGCCGCGAACCCGGGCGGATTCAGGCCCAGGTAGGTCGCCAGCAGGATGGCGCCGGCCATGGAGATGCGTGCCGCCAGCATCTCGCCCTTCTCGGTGATCTTCGGGTTGATCATGGTCTTGATCAGGTCGTGACTGACCGCTGAGGAGATGGCCAGCAGCAGGCCGGCGGCGGTGGAGAGTGCCGCGGCGATACCGCCCGCCGCGATCAGGCCGATGACCCAGCTGGGCAGGTTGGCGATCTCGGGGTTGGCGAGCACCAGGATGTCGTTGTTGACGTTGAGTTCGCTGCCGTTCCAGCCGCGCTCGGCGGCGGTCTCGGCGAAGGCCTCGCTGCCGTCGTTGTAGACCTGGATGCGACCGTCGTTGTTCTTGTCCTCGAACTGGATCAGGCCGGTCTCTTCCCAGGTGCGCACCCACTCGGGACGCTCCTCGTAGCGGATCGGGTTGGTCGCGGCGTCCTCATAGCTCTCGACCTGGCCGGCCATGTCCGGATAGACGGTGGTCATCAGGTTCAGGCGCGCCATGGAGCCCACGGCGGGCGCGGTCAGGTAGAGCAGGGCGATGAAGACCAGGGCCCAGCCGGCGGACCAGCGCGCGTCGGCCACCTTCGGCACGGTGAAGAAGCGGATGATGACGTGGGGCAGGCCCGCGGTACCGACCATCAGCGACAGGGTGAACAGCACCATGTTGAGCTTGTTGTCGACGTCGGCCGTGTAGTCGCGGAAGCCGAGCGCGTTGACCACGTCGTCGAGCTTCTCGAGCAGCGGCACGCCGGACTCGGTGTGGGTGCTGAACATGCCCAGCCCCGGGATCGGGTTGCCGGTCAGCTCCAGGGCGATGAACACCGCCGGGATGGTGTAGGCGATGATCAGCACGATGTACTGGGCGACCTGGGTGTAGGTGATGCCCTTCATGCCGCCGAACACGGCGTAGAGGAAGACGATGAAGGCGGCGATCCAGATGCCCCAGGTGTTGCTGACCTCGAGGAAGCGCGAGAAGGCGACGCCGGCACCGGTCATCTGGCCGATGACGTAGGTGATCGAGGCGACGATCAGGCAGATCACCGCGACCAGGCGAGCGGTGTTGCTGTAGAAGCGGTCACCGATGAAGTCCGGCACCGTGAACTTGCCGAACTTGCGCAGGTAGGGCGCCAGCAGCATGGCCAGGATGACGTAGCCCCCGGTCCAGCCCATCAGGAAGGTGGAGTTGGCGTAGCCCCCGGAGGCCAGCAGGCCGGCCATGGAGATGAAGGAGGCGGCGGACATCCAGTCGGCGGCGGTGGCCATGCCGTTGGTGACCGGATGCACGCCGCCGCCGGCGACGTAGAAGTCCTTGGTCGACCCGGCGCGGGCCCAGATCGCGATGCCGATGTAGAGGGCGAACGAGGCCCCTACGAACAGCAGGTTGATGGCAAACTGACTCATGCTGGCTTACTCCCCGAGTCCGAACTGTTTGTCGAGACGGTTCATCTTCCAGGCGTAGAAGAAGATGATGCCGATGAAGGTCAGGATCGATCCCTGCTGGGCGAACCAGAAGCCCAGGTCCGTCCCTCCTACTGGAATGCCGGCCAGCAGCGGGCGAAACAGGATGGCGCAGCCGTACGACACGAAGGCCCAGACGATCAGGCACCCCGTGATCAGGCGTACGTTCGCCTTCCAGTAAGCAGCGGCATTGGACTTATCGTCTGCCATAGTGTTGCTCTCCACTTGTTGTTGAGATTGGAAAGTTGCCCGGAGCGTTTGCATCACTCATCAGGACAGTCGTGCCGACGGAACAGCCTCGATGGCGGCGTCTGAGCCGGCTGTCAGCGGGTGGCCCGCGGCCGGTCGTCGAGAAGAGTCGACGCGGGAATGCCCTGTATGGCTCATGCACAATACTGGGCAGCAAACGCCTAAAATAAATCCCAGACTTTCGTATCATGATGCCGCATCGTTCCAGGGTCATTTTGGAAAGTCGCTTTTAATCAAGTGGTTGAGGCTTTATTTAGTAGCTGGTGCTGGGCGCTTCGCGGGGCGCATAGGACGATGGTATAGCCCGCAAATGTCATGGGGTCGAGGGGCGCTGGAGTCCGGCGTTTGACGATGGTCTAAGGCGGTCATGTTAGGACGATTGTCTAGGTCTTTATGCCAGGCCGACTTTGCTATCTTGAAGGTCTGCTGGACGCCGAGTGCGCCGAGGTCAGCGGGGTGGTGAACGCCGCGCAACGAGGACAGCCCCATGGTCGATGTAGAACTCTCCCATCCCCCCTTCACCCTCCTCGACGAGGAGGGACGCGAGCGCGTTCGCCGCAGCATCGACCTGGCCTATTTCGACCGCGAGGAGATCATCCTCGAGGCCGGCCAGGCCGGGGAGTACCTCTTTCTGATCCACAAGGGCGAGGTCGCCGAACTGGATCCGACCCTGCCCGGCGCCCAGTCGCATATCGGTCACTACACGGCCGGCGACCTGTTCGGCGCCATCAGCATCCTCAACGGCAAGAGCCGCTATCGCTTCCGGGCCGAGCAGGAGAGCCTCTGCTACCTGCTGCCCAAGGGGGTGTTCAAGCAGCTCTGCACGGCCTACCCGGCCTTCGCCGAGTTCTTCCGCCAGCGCCTGGCCCAGAAGACGCGCCTGCTCACCGAGCGCCGCGCCGAGGGCGGCGTGACCATGGCGGGCTTCATGCTGGCCCGCGTCAGCGAGTGCATGCGGCCCCCTCTGCTGGTGGCGGCCACCACCAGCATGGCCGAGGCGGTGCATACCCTGAACGACAGCCACGCCGACAGCCTACTGGTCGAGGGCGAGCAGGGACCGGGCATGGTGACCAAGACCGACCTGCTCAACGCCCTGGTCCTCGAGGGCCTGACTCAGCAGAGCCCGGTGCAGGACGTGGCGCACTATGCGCTGATCACGGCCACGCCCCAGCAGTACCTGTTCGAGGTGCTGGTGCAGATGACCCGCTGCAAGGTCGAGCGGGTCGTGGTCA
>JAWWBV010000066.1:0-9522 GCA_033720795.1 Halomonas sp.
ACTGCGAGATCCGCGTCCCGGCGACCTCCACGGCGCGCATCCAGGAGGTCCACCTGCTGGCCATCCACTGCCTCTGCGACCTGATCGACGAGCAACTCTTCGGCACAAGCGAGTAATTCCATGACCAAGACCTCCCTGCTCTCCCCCCTGCTGCTCAGCCTGGCCCTCGGGTTTGCCGGCTGCACCACCGTGACCGGCGTCACCAACCCCGGTACCATCGACGAGAACTACGGCGAGCGCACCTTCGGCACCCAGGTCGAGGACCAGAGCATCGAGACCAAGATCGCCCACAACCTGGGCCGCACCGACGCCCGCCTGAGTGATGCCCGCATCAACGTCGACAGCTTCAACGGCGTGGTGCTGCTCACCGGCCAGGTGCCCAGCGAGGAGCTCAAGAGCAAGGCCGAACGGGTCGCCAGCGCGGTGCGCAACGTCCGCGAGGTGCACAACGAGCTCGCCATCGCCGCCAACCTGCCGGCCAGCCAGCGTCTCGCCGACACCTGGCTGCGCACCCGCATCAACTCCCACCTGGTCGCCAACCAGGAGATCGACGCGGGGCGGATCCAGGTGATCACCGAGAACGACAGCGTCTATCTGATGGGCATCGTCACCCGCAGCGAGGCCGAACGCATCGTGCGCTCCGTCGCGGGCCTGGGCGGCATGCAGCGCATCGTCAAGGTCTTCGACTACCTCGACTGAACGCCGCCTCGCGACCAGGCATGAAACGCAAGACGGCAGGCCCATGGCCTGCCGTCTTGCGTTGCGATGTCGCCGATGCCGCGACCGACGTCCCGAGGCGCGCTACGCCGCCCGCGGTCGACGGCGGCTCACTTGACGACGCGCAGGGACGGACGCCCCTTGCGCGGCCGAGCGGCGTCGCCGTCGGCCTGGCCGTCACCGGCCTCGTCCGTGCTCTCCACCTCGCTCAAGGGCGAGGTGTCGTCCGCCTCATCAGCCTCATCAGCCTCGATCGGCATCACCGGCTCGTGGCCGAACACCATGCCCACGCCGTTCTCGCGGGCGTAGATGGCGATCAGCGCCTCCATGGGCACCATGATCTGCATGGGCTGTCCGCCGAAGCGGGCCGAGAAGCTGACCGCCGCGTTCTCCATGGCGAAGTCGCGGATGGCGCTCGGCGCCAGGTTCAGCACGATCTGGCCGTTCTGGACGAACTGCCGCGGCACCTCGACGCCCTCCTGCTCGGCATCGACGACGATGTAGGGCGTCAGCTCGTTGTCCAGCAGCCACTGGTACAGGGCCCTGGCCATGTAGGGACGGCTCGAGTGCATAGTTGGCCCTCCTGGGAGAGTGGTCCCCGGACGCGCCGGGGGGGGGGCAGGGTAGATCAGGCGCGCATCTCGCGCTCGTTCTCGCTGAGGGCCGCCTTGAAGCCGTCACGATCGAACAGCCGCTCCATGTAGCCCAGCAGCGGCTTGACCTGCTTCTCGGGCAGCTCGATGCCGAGCGCCGGCAGGCGCCAGAGGATCGGCGCCAGGCAGCAGTCCACCAGCGTGAACTCGTCGCTCATGAAGTAGGGCATGTCCTCGAAGATCGGCGAGATGCCGACCAGGCTCTCGCGCAGCTCCTTGCGGGCCTTCTCCACGTCCTTCTTGGCGCCGCCCTGGATCTGCTCGACCAGTGGGCACCATTCGCGTTCGATGCGATGCATCCACAGCCGGCTCTTGGCACGGGCCACGGGGTAGACCGGCAACAGCGGCGGATGCGGGAAGCGCTCGTCCAGGTACTCCATCATCACCTTGGATTCGTAGAGCACCAGGTCGCGATCGAGCAGCGTGGGCACGCTGTTGTAGGGATTGAGGTCGGCAAGCTCCTCCGGACGCTGCTCGTCGCTCACCTCGACGATGTCCACGGCCACGCCCTTCTCGGCGAGCACGATGCGCACACGATGACTGAAATGGTCATCCCCTCCGGAGTAGAAGATCATCGACGACCGCTTGGCCACTACACCCATGAAACAATCCTCGCATCAGTTCGTGCCGGGATGATAACACGAGCACCCCCGTCTTGAGGGCGATCGTGGAGCCCGGTATCGGGCAAAAAGCATCGGGGCGCATGGCCAGTGGCCATGCGCCCCGCGGTGCACTGTCGCTGGCGGATCAGTGAATGTCGCGCCAGTACTCACGCTTGAGCAGGTAGCCGATGACACCGAAGATGAAGATGAAGATCAGCACCTTGGGCCCCAGCGACTGGGCCTGCAGCTTGGACGGCTCGCCGGCATAGGCCAGGAAGTTGGTGAGGTCGTAGATCGCCTCCTCGAACTCCTCGGGCTCCATCTGACCGGGCTTTGTCACCTGCAGCGTCTCGCAGGACTGGTACTTGCCGGACAGCGGATCGAGTTCGGCCCCTTCGACCGGCTTGTCCGTGGCGGCACAGACCTTCTCCTGCACCCCTTGGAGCGGCTCCAGCACGTTGGGCATGGCCACCAGCGGGAAGACCGCGTTGTTGACGCCGGTGGGACGCTCCGGGTCCTTGTAGAAGCTCAGCAGGTAGGTGTAGATCCAGTCCGTGCCGCGCAGGCGCGCCTCGAGGGTCAGGTCCGGCGGCGGCGCACCGAACCAGTTCTCGGCATCGCCGCTGTCCATGGCGATGTGCATCTGGTCATTGAACTTCAGGGCGTCCGAGAAGATCAGGTTGTCCTCGACCAGCCCCTGGGGCATGTCCAGATCCTGGGCCGCGCGGGAGAAGCGCTGGTGCTCCATGGAGTGGCAGCCCATGCAGTAGTTCACGAAGAGCTTCATGCCGTTCTGCAGCGACGCCTTGTCCTCGAGGTCCGGATTCATCTCCTCGAGATGGACGCCCCCGCCGCCGGCGGCGAACCCGACCATCGGCACCAGCGCGAAGAGCAGTGCGAACAGTTGCTTTTTCATTAGCCAGTCACCCTTTCCGGAACGGGTTTGGTCTTCTCCAGCCGGGTGTAGATCGGCATCAGCAGGAAGAAGGCGAAGTAGAGCGCGGTGCACAGCTGGGCGACCAGGGTCCGCGTCTCGGTGGTCGGCAGCACGCCGAGCACGCCGAGGATCACGAAGCTGATGGCGAACAGCAGCAGCATCACCTTGGAGATCCACCCCTTGTAGCGCATGGAGCGCACCGGGCTCCTGTCCAGCCAGGGCAGCACGAACAGGATGGCGATCGCCGCCCCCATCACGATGACCCCGAGGAACTTGGCGTCCAGGCCGAACAGCGAGAAGGTGATCGCCCGCAGCATCGCGTAGAAGGGCGTGAAGTACCACACCGGCGCGATGTGATCCGGCGTCTTCAGCGGGTTGGCCGGCTCGAAGTTCGGCTTCTCGATGAAGTAGCCGCCGCCTTCCGGGAAGTAGAAGATCACCACCGCGAAGACGAACAGGAACACGGCCACGCCGACGATGTCCTTCACCGTGTAGTACGGATGGAAGGGGATGCCGTCCAGCGGCTTGCCGGTCTCGTCCTTCTTCTTCTTGATGTCGATGCCATCGGGGTTGTTGGAGCCGACCTCGTGCAGGGCGATGATGTGCAGCACCACCAGCGCCAGGATCACGATGGGCAGGGCCACGACGTGCAGGGCGAAGAAGCGGTTCAGGGTGATGCCGGAGATCAGGAAGTCACCGCGCACCCACTGCGCCAGGTCCGGGCCGATGGCCGGAATGGCGGAGAACAGCGAGATGATGACCTGGGCGCCCCAGTAGGACATCTGGCCCCAGGGCAGCAGGTAGCCCATGAAGGCTTCCGCCATGAGCGCCAGATAGATCGCCATGCCGAAGATCCACACCAGCTCGCGGGGCGCCTTGTAGGAGCCGTAGAGCAGGCCGCGGAACATGTGCAGGTAAACCACGACGAAGAAGGCCGAGGCCCCCGTGGAGTGCATGTAGCGGATCAGCCACCCCCACTCCACGTCGCGCATGATGTACTCGACCGAGGCGAAGGCGCCCTCGGCGGAGGGGTTGTAGCTCATGGTCAGCCAGACGCCGGTCAGGATCTGGTTGACCAGCACCAACAGGGCCAGCGAGCCGAAGAAGTACCAGAAGTTGAAGTTCTTCGGCGCATAGTACTTGGACAGGTGGTCCTGCCACATCTGGGTGGCGGGGAAGCGGTCGTCGACCCAGCGCATCAGGCCGCGCTCCGCCTTGGCCTTGTTAGGATTACCCATCAGGCAGACTCCTCATCTTCGCCGACAGTGATCAGCACGTCGCTGTCGAAGCGGTAAGGTGGCACTTCGAGGTTGGTCGGCGCCGGCACGTTGGCGAACACCCGGCCCGCCAGGTCGAAGCGGGAGCCGTGGCAGGGGCAGAAGAAGCCGCCCGGCCAGTCCCCGACGTCCACGCTGCCCGGCTCCGGCCGGAACAGCGGCGAGCAACCCAGGTGGGTGCAGATGCCGATCAGCACGCCGATCTCGGGCTTGATGGAGCGCATCGGCCCCTCCACGTAAGCCGGCTGCTGCGGCACGCTGGAGTCCGGATCCGCCAGTTCCGAGGGCTCGATGGCCTTGGTGCGCTCGATCATCTCCGGCGAACGGTTGAGGATCCACACCGGCTTGCCCCGCCATTCGACGGTCAAGCGCTGCCCGGGCTCGAGCTTCGACACGTCCGCCTGGACGGGCGCGCCCGCTGCTCTCGCCCTGGCGCTCGGCTGCCAGGAAGCTACAAAGGGGACCGCAACCCCGACGGCACCCACCGCACCCACGACGGTGGTGGCACCTACGAGGAAACGGCGCCGACCCTTGTTTACGCCGTTATCTGCCATTTTCAGATTTCTCCCATCGACTTACCCGCTGTTCCATCACGAGCAGTGAATCCCCCGCGACCACGGATATCAAATGCGCACTATGTTAAGAAATCGCGTCGCCCCGCACAAGGAAAGGTTCCCCGCGTGCGGCGCAATCCGACGACATATTCTTGATCCCAAACAAGAAACGCCCAGGTCGCAGGACCTGGGCGTTTTCGAGCGGCAATACGTGCGTATCAGCGCTTGGAGAACTGCGGGCGACGACGCGCCTTGCGCAGGCCGATCTTCTTGCGCTCGACCTTACGGGCGTCACGGGTGACGTACCCGGCTTCGCGCAGCTGACCGCGGAAGTCCTCGTTGTAGTCCATCAGGGCACGGGTGATGCCGTGACGGATGGCGCCGGCCTGGGCGCTGCCGCCGCCGCCCTTGACGGTGACGTAGACGTCGAACTGGCCGAGGGTCTCGGTCAGCTCGAGGGGCTGACGGACCACCATGCGGCCGGTGACGCGACCGAAGTACTGGTCCAGGTCACGGCTGTTGACGGTGATCTTGCCGGTGCCCGGCTTCAGGAAGACGCGCGCGGTAGAGGTCTTGCGGCGCCCGGTACCGTAATACTGCTGTGTCATGGCGAAGACTCCCTCAGATGTTCAGTTCTTGCGGCTGCTGGGCAGCGTGCGGATGCTCGGTGCCGGCGTAGACCTTGAGCTTCGAGTACATGGCACGACCCAGGGGACCCTTCGGCAGCATGCCCTTGACGGCGGACTCGATGACACGCTCCGGTGCGTGGGCGATCATCTTCTCGAAATTCATGGAGCGCAGGCCGCCCGGATAACCGGTGTGGCGATAGTAGGTCTTGGCGTTGACCTTGTTGCCGGTGACCTTCACCTTCTCGGCATTGATCACGACGATGTAGTCGCCGGTATCGACATGCGGGGTGAACTCCGGCTTGTGCTTGCCACGCAGGCGGCGAGCGATCTCGGTGGCCAGGCGACCGAGTGTCTTGTCCGCAGCGTCGACGACGAACCAGTCGCGCTGGACGGACTGCGGCTTGGCAGTGAACGTCTTCATGGGTGAATCACCATTAGGATGTATTGGGTTCTGCCGCCGGATGTCCGGCATGGAACCGTCCCTATTCTTCTTGGTTGCCCGTCCCGAGGGACGACGCAACGGTCGAGCGAGCGCGCATTCTACACGACCCGCGCCCCGGAGGGGAAGGGGCATCAGGGCTTGTGCGGCAGCGCCAGGTAGTCGTGGGACTGCATCTCCTGCAGCCGCGAGAGGGTGCGCTGGAACTCGAACTCCAGGCGCCCGTCGCGATAGAGCTCCTCGGCCGGCACCTCGGCGGACATCAGCAGCTTGACGCCGCGGTCGTAGAACTCGTCGACCATGTTGATGAAGCGTCGCGTCCGGTCGTCGGTGGCCCCGCTCATGCGGGTGACGTTGGAGACCAGCACGCTGTGGAATTCCCGCGCCAGCTCGATGTAGTCGTTCTGGCTGCGCGGCCCGTCGCAGAGCTCGCTGAATTCGAACCACACCACGTCGTCGTGCAGCCGGCGGGTGTGCAGCACCCGGTGGTTGATCTCCAGCGGCGCGTCCTCCTCGCCCTCGTGGCCGGCGATCTCGCGGAAGCTGCGGGCGAGCTCGACCTCGGCCTCGGCGTCGAGGGGGGCATGGAAGATCTCGGCGCGCTCCAGCACGCGCAGCCGGTAGTCGACGCCCGAGTCGACGTTGACCACCTCGCAATGGCGCTCGAGCAGATCGATGGCCGGCAGGAAGCGCGCCCGCTGCAGGCCGTCCTTGTAGAGCTCCCCGGGGACGATGTTGGAGGTCGCCACCAGCACCACGCCGTGCGCGAAGAGCGACTCGAGCAGGTTGGCCAGGATCATCGCGTCGGTGATGTCCTTGACGAAGAATTCGTCGAAGCAGATCACCCGGGCCTCGGCGGCGAACTTGGCGGCGATCAGCGAGAGCGGATTCTTCTCGCCCTTGTAGTGCTCGAGCTCGTTGTGCACCCGCTGCATGAAGCGATGGAAGTGGGTGCGCATCTTCTCGGGAAAGGGCAGCGTCTCGAAGAAGGTGTCCATCAGGTAGGTCTTGCCGCGCCCCACGCCGCCCCAGAAGTAGAGCCCGCTGACGGCCGGCAGCGCCGGCTCGTCGGACGCCTCGCGCCCGCCCCGGCCGAACAGCCCCGCCACCCGCGAGGCGAGCCCGCCGCCGCGCCTCGGCGGCGCCACCCGCGAGGGCGGGGTCGTCACCAGGTCATCGAAGAGGCGCTGCAGGTGCGCCACGGCCTGCTCCTGGGCCGGGTCATGCTGGAAGTCGGAGCGCTCGAGATCGGCTCGGTAGCGGGTCATCGGCGTCTCGGGCCGGCGCGACTCGCGGGCGGCCGCGGGGGAGTGCGTCTCGCTCATGGGGATTCCTGATCGCCTGTCCTCGGGCTTTGGCGTGAGGATTATACGCGTCCCGTCGCTCATTGGCATGCGCGCCCGCCCGCATTGACCCCGCACGTGGCCTCGCCTCTATAATGGAAGCCCGGCCACCAGCGGCCTCACGACGGCAACGGCGGCCGGCACGCCAAGGGCCACTGCTCCAGGGAGACGTACAACGTGGATGAGACCAACATCAGCTGGGCGCTGGCCGCCGCCTGTCTGCTGGCCGGCATCGGGATCGGGGCGCTGGGCTACCACCTGCTCAACGCCAGCGCCGGCCACACCCAGCGCCTGCGCCAGCGCCTCGCCGAGCGCGAACGCGCTCTGGCCGAGCTCAAGGACGGCCTGGGCGACAGCCTGGAGCGCATCGGCCAGCTCGCCGAGAGCCTGCGCCGGGAGAGCCAGCACCTCGAAGAGGAGGCCGTGACGGCCAGCACCACCCTGGGCGCCCCGTCGCTGCGCCGCCAGGCCATGGACGCCGCCACCCCCGCCGAGGGCGAGGCCGAGCCGTCGATGCCTCGCGACTACGCCGACGGCAACCGCGGCACGCTCTCCGAGGACTTCGGCCTCAAGCAGGGCGAGGAAGGCGCGCCCCAGCCGCCCCGCTACTGAGCGCCCCGCCCTGCTTCATCGCACGCCCCGGCACCTGGTCGGGGCGTCGTCGTGATGGGCGTCGGATCAGGCCGGATTGTCGATGTCGACGAAGCGGTGCTCGATCCCGTACTGGGCGGCCAGCCGCGCGCCCAGCGCCTGCACCCCGTAGCGCTCGGTGGCATGGTGGCCCGCCGCCAGGTAGTGGATGCCCATCTCGCGGGCCAGGTGGGTGGTACGCTCGGAGATCTCCCCGGAGATGAAGGCGTCGGCGCCGGCCTCGCACGCGGTGGCGATCATGTCCTGGGCGCCGCCGGTGCACCAGGCGACCCGACGGATCTCGCCGCCATCCGGCGCCTCGATCAGCAGCGGCTCGCGCCCCAGGCACTCACCTACACGCCGGGCCAGCCCCGGGGCATCGAGGCCGGGCGTCGGCTCACCGAGCCACACCAGCCCCTCGCCGAGCGCCCCGTCGGCGCAGCCGGTGACGGTGAAGCCCAGCCGCCGACCGAGTTCGGCGTTGTTGCCAAGCTCCGGGTGGGCATCGAGCGGCAGGTGGTAGGCCAGCAGGTTGATGTCGTGGGCCAGCAGCGTCGCGAGACGCCGGCGCTTCATGCCGGTGATGGCGACCGGCTCGTTCTTCCAGAAGTAGCCGTGATGGACCAGCAGCAGGTCCGCCTGCCAGGCCACGGCCTCGTCGAGCAGCGCCTGGCAGGCCGTCACACCGCTCATCACCCGGGCCACCCGCTCGCGCCCGGCCACCTGCAGGCCGTTGAGGGTGTAGTCCTTGAAACGCTCGGGCTCGAGCAGGCGATCACAGGCGGCGACCAGGTCGTCTCGGTTCGTCATGCGGCCTCCAGGCGCGGTCGGGTTGGCGATGTTACAATCCGCCCAGTGTACCCAGCGGGAGCCAGCCCCGCGACCCAGCTTCGTCGACAAGGACTCCCGCCGCATGCGACGCACCCTGCTTCCCTACCTCTGGCCCGTGTTCATCGGCGTGCTGGGGGCCATCGTGCTGCTCAATGCCTTCCCGCAGCTGATCGGTCGTCAGGCCCCTGCCCCCTCGGCCCCTGCACCCCATGAGATCGCGCCGAGCGCCGCCGAGGCGCCGGCCGAACCCCGCGACGCCCCCGAGGTCCGCCAGGCCGAGCCGCTGACGCGCCAGCAGGGCCCCGTGAGCTACGCCCAGGCGGTGGCGCGCGCCGCCCCGGCCGTGGTCAACGTCTACTCCTCCCGGGTGGTCGAGCGGGAGGAGCACCCGCTGATGTCCGACCCCTTCTTCCGCCAGTTCTTCGGCGACGAGACGCCCCGCCGGCAGCGCATGCTGTCGAGCCTCGGCTCCGGGGTGATCGTCAGCGAGGACGGCTACGTGCTGACCAACCACCACGTGATCCGCGGCGCCGACCAGATCCAGGTCGCGCTGCGCGACGGCCGCGAGACCCTCGCCGAGGTGGTCGGCACCGATCCGGAGAGCGATCTCGCCGTACTGCGCATCGAGCTCGATGCCCTGCCGGTGATCGAGCTGACCGATACCACCCGCATCGCCATCGGCGACGTCTCGCTGGCCATCGGCAACCCCTTCGGGGTCGGCCAGACGGTGACCATGGGCATCATCAGCGCCACCGGGCGCAGCCACCTCGGCCTCAACGCCTACGAGGACTTCATCCAGACCGATGCCGCCATCAACCCCGGCAACTCGGGCGGCGCCCTGGTCAATGCCGAGGGGGCGCTGATCGGCATCAACACCGCGATCTTCTCGCGCTCCGGTGGCTCCCAGGGC
>JAWWBV010000067.1:0-9499 GCA_033720795.1 Halomonas sp.
CGCCGCGGTCGACGCCGGCTTCGTGCCCAACGACATGCAGGTCGGCCAGACCGGCAAGATCGTCGCCCCGGAGCTCTACATCGCCGTGGGCATCAGCGGGGCCATCCAGCACCTGGCGGGCATGAAGGACTCCAAGGTGATCGTCGCCATCAACAAGGACGAGGAGGCGCCGATCTTCCAGGTGGCGGATTACGGCCTGGTCGGCGATCTCTTCGAGGCCGTGCCGGAGCTCGAAGGCAAGCTCTAAGACAGGCCCCGAGGCTCAGGTAACGTCATCCCGCCCCGGTCGTGCTTGACCCGAGACGCCGGGGGGGGATGGTCGCCAGCGGCGATGACCGCGGTGAGTGCGTTTACGGCTCGATGTTTGCGTTAATGCTTCCCTGACGCTTCCCCTCACACTCTTCGGCATTCATGGTAGGTTCGGCATATCAATATGCCGATGATGCCCGACCGTGAGCCCCGCCATGCAGCCACCCGTTCCCGAGAATGACGCCGCCCGCCTGGCCGCCCTGACGGCGCTGGGCGTACTCGATTCCGCGCCCGACGCGGGCTTCGATCAGCTGGTCGAGCTGGCGCGAGAGATCTTCGAGGTGCCCATCGTGCTGGTCTCGCTGGTCGCCGAGGATCGGCAGTGGTTCAAGGCCTGTGCCGGGCTGGAGATCCGCGCAACGTCGCGAGAGATCTCCTTCTGTGGCCATGCGGTCGCCGCAGGGCAGCCGCTGGTGGTGCCGGACGCGGGCGAGGACGAGCGTTTCTGCCGCAATCCCCTGGTCATCGGCGAGCCCGGTATCCGCTTCTATGCGGGGCATCCACTGTTTCCCGATGGGGAGCACGCCGTCGGCACCCTCTGCCTGATCGATACCCGGCCGCGTGAGTTTTCCGTCCGCGACCGTCGGCTGCTAAGGCGACTGGCGAGCCAGGCCGAGGCCCTGTTGAGAAAGCATCAGCTGCGGGTGACTCAGGAGGCCCAGCAGCGCGAGCTGGTGACGCTGAACCGGCGTCTCTCCGAAGCCAGCGATCGCCTGGCCAAGGAGCGCCAGCTGCTGCGCGCGGTTCTGGATGGCAGCCGCGATCCCATCTACGCCCGCAGCCGAAGTGGGCGCTACCTGGCCGCGAATACCTCGTGCCTGTCGCTGCTGGAGAGCGCCTCCGCCACGACGGTCGACGACGCGGCACCGTGGCTGCCCGGCGAAGTTCAGTCGCTGCTCGATGCGGCGGAGGCCGAGGTGATGGCCAACGGCTCGCCTCAGCGGCTGTCGTTGCCGCCCCTGCAGGGCCGGTATCACGACCTGCAGCTCGGGCCGCTGAGGGACGACGATGGCGCCATCCGCGGCGTGGTGGGCGTGGCCCGGGACACCACCGAGGCGGTGCGCCAGGCCAGCCTGATTCGCGTGCTGCATCGCGGGATCACCGACTACCAGGCGCTGATGTCGGGCCACCGGCTGTGGGACTTCCTGATGGAGGCGCTGCGTGAGCTCACCGACAGCGACTATGCGCTGATCGGTGAGGTGAGCGAGGATGCGGGCCAACCGGCGCTGAAGATCCACGCCATCACCGATCTTTCCTGGAACGAGGAGTCGCGACGGCTGATGGAACGACTCCGCAGCGGCGACATGACGCTCTCCAATCCTGGTTCGCTGCTCGGTCGGGTGTTTGCCCACGGCGAGGTGGTGATGACCGATAACCTCGATGACCACCCCCATCGCAGCGGTTTCCCGCCGGGGCATCCGCCGCTGCACAACTACCTGGGGGTGCCGATCTTCGATGGCCGGCGCCTGATCGGGATGTTCGCCATCGCCAATGGGCGTCGTCGTTATGATCAGGAGCTGCTGGAGTGGCTGGAGCCCTTCACGGCGACCTGCGCCCTGCTGATCAACCTCTATCGGCAGATGGCGGAGCGCGAGGGCTATATCGAGGCCCTCTCCGAGGCGCGGGACAGCGCCGACCTGGCCAATCGCGCCAAGAGCGAGTTCCTCTCGTCGATGAGCCACGAGCTGCGCACCCCCTTGAACTCGATTCTCGGTTTCGCCCAGCTGCTGGCCAGCGGCAAGCGCCATTCGCTGGCAGCGCGCCAGCGGCGCCAGGTTGCCGAGATCTCGCGCAGCGGGCAGCACCTCCTGGAGCTGATCAACCAGATCCTGGACCTGGCCCGGGTCGAGGCCGGCCAGCCGAACCTCTCCATGGAGGCGATCTCGCTGGCCGAAGTGGCCATCGATGCGACCAATGCCCTGGAAACGACGGCCCAGGCCCACGACGTCGCGATCCAGCAGCGGATCGGCGGCCCGCTGCCGGCGGTCTACGCCGACTACACGCGGCTCAAGCAGGTGCTGCTCAACCTGCTCAGCAATGCCATCAAGTACAACCACCCGGGCGGCTGGGTGCGCCTGGAGGTCGCCCGGGAGGAAGAGGCCCTTCGCGTCACCGTGCGCGACAACGGTCAGGGCATACGCGACGAGGATCTGGCCCGGCTCTTTCAACCCTTCCAGCGGCTGGGAGCGGAGCATCAGGGCATCGAGGGCACCGGCATCGGCCTCGCCATCACCCGCCAGCTGCTCGAGGCGATGGGCGCCGCGATCGAGGTCGAGAGCGTACAGGGGGAGGGCAGCGCCTTTCACTGCCACCTGGCGCTGGCGGATGGCGAACAACCCGCGGTCAGCCATGCCGAGGTGGAAACAGGCGCCGGCACGTCGGGCGAGGTGGCGGCGCGCATCGTCTATATCGAGGACAACCCCGCCAACCAGCGTCTGATGGAGGATATCTTCGCACAGTGGCCGGCCTGCGAGCTGCAGATCTATCCCAGCGCCGAGCTTGCGCTACCTGAGATCGAGGCGCGGCCGCCGGACCTGGTACTGATGGATCTCAACCTGCAGGGGGTGAGCGGCTATGCGGCCCTGGAGCGACTGCGGCGGCTGCCGCGATCGCTGCCAGTGATCGCGCTCTCCGCCAATGCCATGCCCGGCGACGTGACACGCGGCCTGGCGGCGGGATTCGACGACTACCTGACCAAGCCCCTCGAGCTGGCGTCATTCTCCGCGACTCTCGCCCGCCACCTCTCATCGCTGGAAGGAAAAATGGATGGCTTCTGATCCCGCCCTCTATCACAAGCGGCTGCTGGTCGTGGACGATCATGCCGTCAACGTCGAGCTGCTCCAGGACCTGCTGGAGGATCAAGGCTATCAGCGTGTTGACGGCCTCAGCGACCCGCGTGAGGTGATCGCGCACTGCCGGGCGCAGGCGCCGGACCTGCTGCTGCTGGATATTCGCATGCCTCATCTGGATGGCTACGCGGTGCTCGAGGCCTTGCAGGCGGCCTTCGGCGTCGAGGCGCCGCCCACCATCGTGCTGACCGCCCAGGTCGACGACGAGACCCGCCGACGGGCGCTGGCCATGGGCGTGCGCGACTTCCTGACCAAGCCGTTCGACCACGAGGAGGTGCTGGCGCGCATTCACAATGCCCTGCGCGACCAGAGTCGCTATCAGTGGCGCCGTGATCAGGCCGCCACGCTGGAACGGCTGGTGGCCCAGCGCACCCGGGAGCTGGAGCGGCTCTCCTGCACCGATCCGGTGACCAACCTGCCGAACCGTCGCGGGCTCACGGCGACCCTCGGCGAGTGGCAGCGAGACGGCATTGAGGCGGGCGTGCTGTTCATCGTGCTGGAAGGGATCGATGCCATCATGCGCTACCAGGGGCACCGGGTGACCGAGGCGTTCCTGCACGAGCTGGCCCGGCGCCTGGAGGCCGCCCTGCCGGAAGAGGGTGTGGTCGGTGTCTGGGGCAGCCATGAGCTGTTGCTGATTCAGCCCCGTGCCTCGACCGCCGAGCTCGAGCACCTGGCGGCATGCGTGCGCGGGGAACTCAAACGCCCCCTGGCCACCAACGGCGTGCGGCTGCAGATCGATGGCCGGATCGGCATCGCCGGCGGACGAGCGCTGGAGCCCGAGCGGCTGGTGCACATGGCGGCGCTGGCGGTGCCCCATGCGCGAGTGGTAGGCGCCATTCAGGCCTACAGCCCGGCGCTGGAAGCCGATGAACAGCGACGCATGCAGCTGCGCCAGGCGCTGCCCCAGGCCTGCGAGCGGGGCGAGACTTCGCTTCACTACCAGTCCAAGGTGGCCCTCGATACGGGACGGGTCTGTGGCGCCGAAGTGCTGCTGCGCTGGACGCACCCTGCGCTGGGGACGGTCTCGCCGGCCGAGTTCATTCCGATGGCCGAGGCAAGTGGCGATATCCTGGCGCTGGGCGCCTGGGTGATGGAGTCTGCCCTCGCGACACTGAGCCAATGGCGGCGATCGGGTCGGGTCGATGAGGCGTTCAGTCTCGCCGTGAACGTCTCCGCCCACCAGCTCTGCCAGTCGGGCTTCGTCGCCGAGGTGGAAAGGGCCCTGGCGCGACACGACGTGCCTCCTGAGGCGCTGGAGGTGGAGGTGACCGAGTCCGCCGTGATGACCGACCTGGAGTCGGCCTTGCAGCAGCTCCAGCAGCTGGCCGACCTGGGGGTGAGCATCGCGATCGACGATTTCGGCACCGGCCACTCGTCGCTTGCTTACCTGCGGCGGATGCCGGTCGATACCATCAAGATCGATCGCAGCTTCCTGACGCACCTGCTGGAGGATGCCGAGAGCCATCGGCTGGTCGAGTCGATCGTCGCCATGGCCCATGGGCTGAACTGCCAGGTGGTCGCCGAGGGTATCGAGGCACCGGCCCAGGCGGTCAGCCTGGCAGCCATGGGCTGCGAAATGGGCCAGGGCTTCTGGTTCGCGCGCCCCCAGCCCGCCGAGGCCTTCCTGGTGGTGCTCGAAGAATACCGCTGAGGGCAGGGGCCATCAGAGCGCCGAAGGGTTTCGGAGAGATGCTCCGCCGCGTGGCGGTGGGGACCGAAAGCCGCAGGGTGGTGTCAGCGTCGGCGAGAGTCCGCCGAAACAAGCTAAGGAGGCGCCTAGTGTGGCGCCTTACCTCATGCGCGGGGATCTTGCCCAACAGTAGTCATGTCAACTACTGACTACTGGTTGAAGACAGGCTTTACAGATGTCGGGCAAGCGTCCTGTTTTTACATCCGTCTGGATAGCGGGCCATGGCTTGTGTCGCTCTCGCATGGAACCCATATGTAACCCACAACGAAAAACCGCCACCCGGCATGATCCGTAAGTGGCGGTTTCTCTTGATGTTTCTGGTCGGAGCGACAGGATTCGAACCTGCGACCTTTGCAACCCCATTGCAACGCGCTACCAAGCTGCGCCACGCTCCGACGGTGTTTTCGGGTTTATCGGCCGTGCTGCCTGGCCCCCCGAGAACGAGGCGTATACTAGCGCGACCCGCGGCAAATGAAAAGTCCTTTTTGCGCTTTCTTTTCAATCGCTTGGCCAGCAGGTGCGCGAGGTCCCCGGATCACGCAGGTTCTGTCACACTATCGGCAACGACGACGGGCTCTCCAGGAGCCGTAGAAAGGAAGAGACGATGCCGTTGATCATGGGAATGGGCATGCTGCTGGCATGCCAGTTCGCGGGGGAACTGCTGGCCAAGGGGATGCTGTTGCCGATACCGGGGCCGGTGATCGGCATGGTGATCCTGCTGGCGGCGCTGCTGGTGCGCGGCAAGGTGCCGTCGAGCCTGCGCCTGGCGGGGGAGGGGCTGCTGCGCTACCTGACGCTGCTGTTCGTGCCCGCCGGGGTCGGGCTGATGGTGCACTTCGAGCTGATCGGCGCGGACCTCTGGCCAATCGCGGTGACCCTGGTCGTCTCCACGGCGCTGACCCTCGGGGTGACGGCCTGGGTGCTCGAGCGCCTGCAGCGTCGCCGCGCGGCTCGTGCCCGTGTTCGTGGAGGGGATGCATGAACGTCGCCTCCTTCGATCAGCTGTGGGTCTATCTTTCCGGCAATCCGCTGCTCTCGCTGCTGGCAACCCTGCTGGTCTTCGCCCTGGCCGTGAGAATCAACCGTGCCGTGGGCGGCACGCCGTTGCTGCATCCGGTCACGCTCTCCATCGCGATGCTGATCCTGCTGCTGCTGCTGGTGGACATGGACTATGCCACCTACTTCGAGGGGGCCCAGTTCATCCATTTCCTGCTGGGGCCGGCCACGGTGGCCCTGGCGATCCCCCTGTATGACCATCGCCAGCGCGTCTATCGCCTGCTGTGGCCGCTGCTGCTGGCCTGTGGGGCGGGGGTGCTCACGGCGGTGTCGACCACCGTCGGGCTGGCCTTGCTGCTCGGCGCCGATACCAGGACGCTGCTCTCGCTGGCGCCTCGCTCGGTGACCTCGCCGATCGCCATGGGCATCGCCGAGCAGATCGGTGGCATTCCCTCGCTGGCGGCCGGCCTGGTCCTGCTGACCGGCTCCATCGGCTGCGCCCTGGGACCCACGATCCTGCGGCTCTTGCGCATCACCGATCCGGCCGTCCAGGGCTTCACCATGGGGCTCTCGGCCCACGGCTTCGGTACCGCCCATGCCTTCGCGCGCATGGGCGCCGTCGCCGGCGCCTTCTCGGGCCTGGCCATGGGGCTGTCGGGCCTGGTGACGGCCTTCCTGCTGCCGCTGATCACCGGTCTCTTCGGCTTCGGCTGAGTCTTCGGTTGGTCGCTCGTGGCTGATCGCAGCAGGATAACCACGTGCCAAAACTGTCTGACCGGAAAGGTGGTCAGGCGCTACACTTCTGGGTTGCACCACTACGCCGTTATCGAGGGAGATCATGATGTCAACCGCCAAACAAGTCGTTGTAGATCAACCCGTGGCCGACACGGTCGTGTCTGACCCAATCGCGGCCTTGACGGCATCGCCCGCTGGTCCGGGCGCCGCGCCCCTGTCGGCGATCGAGCTCTCGCAGCCGGTGTGCGACTGGTGGCTCAAGCACTGCCTGGATGCGACCCATCCGATGGTCAGGCTGCAGCAGGCCTGGATGGCCTCGCTGGTCGAGGCTCTCCAACTGGAGGCCGAGTTCCTGTCCGTCTGCACCACCGCCGGCAGCAGAGTCGTGAACTGTCTCGCCGACCAGCAGGCACTGCAGGATCCGGCCGTCCTGGGTCGTTGCTGCCATGATGCCGCACAGGAGGTGGTCGACGCCCACAGTGCGCGCGTGGGCAGGATGACTCAGCTGCCCAAGGAATTCCGTCAGCGTCTCTGGGAAGAGATCTGCTGAGCCCACGGCTCGCGGCGATGGCCGCTCTTCCCTAGATCGGGACGACAGGGGGTTGCCTGCCGTCCCGATCTCTTCCGCCAGCAGTCGGCACCCGGGCGCGCTGCGCCCGGTGTTCCCCAGACCGGGTCAGATCTCCTCCCAGATACGGCTTCGAAACTCGTGTGACAGCTCGGCGGCTTTCGTCATGCGATCCATCTGCGCCTCGGTGAGCTCCGAGATCAGCGCCTGGTAGTGCTGCTGCATCTCGGCCGGGTTCTGCGGGGGGGCGCCTTCGAAGGATTGGGCAATCTTCTGGCCGCTCTCGGCGAGGGTCTGGAGAAACTGCGCCTCAAACTGCATGGCCTCGGCCATGCTCTGCATCCAGGCCAGCTGCATGCGCGCCATGGGCGCCATGCCCTGACTCCACTGTTTTTGCCACCACTCCATCATCGGTTCCGCGGCGGCCAGCGCCGGATTGGTCGCGGTGTCATCGTGCTGGGTCATGGTCGGTCTCCTCCAGGCGGGCGGGTGGTAGGTCACGTCGGGTGTGCGGGCTATTGGAGTATAGAAGACTATCCGGCGATGGTGCGTTGCAGCGAAGCTCGTCTTCGGCCTTTTTCGCCGCCTGCGTGAAATGCCCTCACGCGTGTTCGCGCGCATTTAAGCTAGGGTCATAGGCAGGAATCGACAAGGCAGTGGAGGTCGCTGATGTGGCAGGCGATCAAATCGGTGTTGGCCGCCTTTCTGGGCGTGCAGAAGGATGAGCGCCGCCGTGAAGATTTTCGCTCCGAGCGCCCCGGAACCTTCATCATCGCGGGGGTGATCTTGGGGGTGGTGTTCGTGCTGCTGGTGGCCTTCGTGGCGGTGATGGCCGCGCGCTGAACACGAGCGTTGACGCCCGCGTTTATCACACGGGGACGGTGCGCGTAGAAGAACGGTGGCGCTCCTCTATACTCATTCCAGCGCTGACTAATACACCAATGATCCGAGGAGGCGCCGATGCGCAGGCTGCTTGTGTGGATGGCGGGAGGGGTGACCTTGGCAGCCCTGACCCCGATGGCGTTCGCCAACGGCTGGAACATGCCGGAAGGCGTCACGGCGGTGAGTCGCGATATCTACTCCCTGCACATGATCATCTTCTGGATCTGCGTGATCATCGGGGTGATCGTCTTCGGGGCGATGTTCTATTCCCTCTTCAGGTACCGCCACTCGCGCGGCGCCAAGGCCGCTACCTTCCACGAACACACCAGCGTGGAGGTCATCTGGACGGTGATCCCGCTGCTGATCCTGGTGGCCATGGCGGTACCCGCCACCGCGACGCTCAAGACCATGTATGACGCCTCGGAAGCCGATCTCGACGTCATGGTCACCGGTCAGCAGTGGCGCTGGCGCTACGAGTATCTGGGCGAGGACGTGGCCTTCACCTCTAACCTGGGCACCCCGCGTGAGCAGATCAGTGGTACCAGCGAGAAGAGTGAGAACTATCTGCTCGAGGTGGACGAGCCCCTGGTGCTGCCGGTGGGCCAGAAGGTACGCCTGCTGCTGACCTCGGACGACGTCATCCACTCCTGGTGGGTGCCCGACCTCGCCGTCAAGCAGGATGCCGTGCCCGGTTTCGTCAACGAGAACTGGGTGCGCATCGACGAGCCCGGCATCTATCGCGGCCAGTGCGCCGAACTCTGCGGTCGAGACCATGGCTTCATGCCGGTGGTGGTCGAGGCCGTCGAGCCGGAGCGGTTCGAGGAGTGGATGGCCAAGCGCAAGGAAGCGGCCCAGCAGGAGGCGATGAGCGCCGACCGCGAGTGGAGCCTGGACGAGCTGATGGCCCGCGGCGAGCAGGCCTATGGCGCGGTATGTGCCTCCTGCCACCAGCCGGATGGCAGCGGCAGTCCGCCGGCCTTCCCCGCGCTGGCGGGCAATCAGGCGCTGCTGGAGGAGCCGGATCGTCACATCAGCACCGTGATCGATGGCGTGGCGGGCTCTGCCATGCCGGCGTTCCGCAACACGCTCAGCCCGGTAGAGATCGCCGCGGTGGTCACCTACGAGCGTAACGCCTGGGGCAATGACGCCGGTGACGCCGTGCAACCGTCGGAGATCGCCGAGCGCCTCGCCGGCCAGGGCGAGTGACCGGCGCTTCCGCTCCTCTTTCGTGACGGCCAACAGGAGATGTCCGATGGCTTCCCACCTGCCACCCAAGCCGACTCCGCAGCACAGCACCACCACCGCCGGCGGCATGGCCGGCGCCGGTCACTACCGGCCACGCGGGATGATGCGCTGGCTCTTGACCACCAATCACAAGGAGATCGGCACGCTCTACCTGCTCTTCTCACTGACCATGTTCTTCATCGGCGGGATCTTCGCCCTGGTGGTGCGTGCCGAGCTGTTCCA
>JAWWBV010000068.1:0-9174 GCA_033720795.1 Halomonas sp.
ATGAACTCTCGACAGACACGGCGGATGGCCTCGCCGCTATCCTTTCGGAAGTCTGCGATTGTCTTGAAATCCGGTGTCAGGCGCTCCGTCAGCCACATCAGCTCGACATTACGCTGCGTCTCGCGCTCCAGGCGGCGACTCGACTGGATGCGATTGAGATAGCCGTAGATGTAGAGCTTCAGGAGTACAGCGGGATGATAGGCAGGCCTACCTGTCGCATGCGGATCGACACCTTTAAAACCAAGCCCTCTGAGATCGAGACCCTCCACAAACGCCTCAATGGCACGGACCGGGTTATCGTCTGCGATGAAGTCGTCCAAAAGCGCGGGGAACAACGTGCTTTGGTCTCGGGCTTCCCCTACCACGAATCGCTTCATCGCCATTTCCTCAGCGGACCTTGGCAAAGTGTAGCGGCCGGTGCGTTTTCACACAGCCTCGGTCGAAAGCGGCATAGAACACCGGCCATCCGTCGGGGCATGGCATAACCCCAACTCCAGACGGACAGCCGGTTTACCCATGAGGCGGCGGTAAGCCTCTCTGCCATGTCGCGCTCCCTGCTCCTTGGGCCAGCCCTGTTACAGAGCCGTTTCCTTGTGTAATGGGTCCAGCCTAATTCAGTCGGCTTAGGATCGCCAGCGGAGAGTCGAGGTGGAGGGCGCCCCACTATCGCTAGCGGCCAGCATCCCTGCTGGTCGCTGAGTACCGTCTCCGCGTCATGTTCTGTACCTACACCGAGTAGCTGAAAGACCCTTGCCCCGCCCGAGAGATGAACTCCTCACCCCACGACGAAGAAACGGTCTGGGTTTCCACGTCCGGTCATGGACGCTTCGACCGACAAGGCTCACAGATGGTCACGGGCGATCTCCTCGTTCCAGGTCCGGGAGAAGACCCGCTCGTCGCCTTCGTAGGCATCCAGGGTGGCGTTGAGATGAAAGTGGCTCGCCGTGCTGGTCATCACCGTGCGAGTGATGATCTCCACCCGCCAATCGCCGCGCTCGAACCTGCGCCGATTGATGACCTCGCCGCTCACCGTGGCGTAGTCGTCGTTGGCCTGGGCGTACCGCTCGGTGACGTCATAACCGAGCGTCAGGCCCAGATCGTCGAGGCGCCAGCTGCCATCGTTGTCGATGATCCCGAGCGTGGCCTCGTTGGTGGCCAGGTTGAAAAGCACCGTCCACTCCCGGTGGGCCGGCACCAACAGGGTGATGGCCGGGCCGGGCGCCATGCGGGGCTCGCCGAGGTCGGGCAGTGACCTGTCTGCGGCCCGTCGGGGACGCTGAGGCAGGGTCAAGCGACAGCCCCGAGGATGGAGCGTCAACGTCGCCGGACACGGCGACGGCCAGGCCAGCGGCCAGTACGAGGAGGCGATCGCCACGCGGATGCGGTTGCCCGCGGGGAAGCACTGGGCGACGTGATTGAGGCGGACCTTGACCCGGCAGGTCTCGCCAGGCGTCAGCGGCTCGGGTCGGTCGTGGCCATGGCGATGACTGAGGTTGCAGAGTCCGTAGCTCACCAGGGTGACGGTGCCGTCGGGGCCGATGTCGGAGAGCCGCACGGCGACCATCGCCTGGGGCCGGTCCGCCGAGAGCTCGAGCTCGACGAAGGGCTCGCCGAGGATCTCGACATCCCGGGCCAGCGGCGGCGTATCGAAGCACAGCGAGCCGCCATCCTCCAGCCGCTGGTCGGTCGGGAGGTCGGTGTTCTCCGCATAGCTGCACCACTTGCCGGCGAAGAGCCCCACGCTCAGCGGGCTGCGGATCGACAAGGGAGGGCCCTCCGCGGGCTCCCCGGCGACCAGGCCTTCCCGGGACAGCGCATAGACCCGTGGCCGCAGGCGGTGGCTGGGCCACTGGGTCTCGGCGACCCAGCGCCCGGGACGGTCGTCACTGATCGGCGAGACGCTGTCCTGCATCCAGGCGCGCAGCAGGGGCTCCCGATCCACGCCGTTGTCGTGATCCTTGAGCCAGCGATCCCACCAGCGCAGGCACTCGCCGAGGAAGTCGATGGAGGGTCCCGGTCCCCCCAGGTGGGGATACTTGTGGTTCCAGGGCCCGACCAGCCCCTTGCGTGGCACCTTCAGGTGGTGGATCAGCCGGAACACCGTGTTGCAGTAGCCATCGGCCCAGCCGCTGACCGCGAACACCGGACAGCGGATCGCCGCGAAGTCCTCGCAGACCGAAGCGTGGCGCCAGTAGGCATCCCGTTGCTGGTGGTCCAGCCAGGTCTTCAACCAGAGCCCGCTGTGCTCTAGCCGCCGCTGCCACAGCGCGCGCCAGCGCTCACCGACGATGGTCGGGTCCGGGGGGCAGGCGTTGTAGGAGAGCATCACCGAGGCCCAGGACAGGTTGTCGGTAAGCAGGCAGCCGCCCATGTAATGGACGTCATCGGTGTAGCGATCGTCAGAGGAGCAGACGGTGATCACGGCCTGCAGTTCGGGGGGTTGCAGGGCGGCGATCTGCAGGCCATTGAAGCCGCCCCAGGAGATGCCGATCATCCCGACCCGTCCGTTGCACCAGGGCTGGGCGGCGATCCAGCGGATCACCTCGACGCCGTCCTCCAGCTCCTGGGACAGGTATTCGTCATGGAGCATGCCATCGGAGTCGCCGCTGCCGCGCAGGTCCACCCGGATAGCGGCATAGCCGTGCCGGGCGAAGTGGCCGTGGATCTGGCTGTCCCGGATCGCCCGGAAGTCCCGCTTGCGGTAGGGAATGTACTCGAGGACCGCGGGCACGCCGACCGACTCGGCACCCGCCGGCAGCCAGAGCTTGGCCGCCAGCCGGGCGCCATCCGGCATGGGGATCCAGGCATTCTCGATGACCGTCACGTCGTCCTGCTGTGCATCCGCCATCCCCGCTCCTCCTGCCACATCCAGCGCCACGAACGGGCGCCGGCATGGACCACCACCAACATGCGTCAGCTTATACAGTAGCGGCCCCGCGGACTTTCGCCCTCCCGGAACAGGTCAGAAGTCGAGCATGGGGAGTCGCTTCCCCTTCGGCTGTGCCACGTGACTGGACGCCGGGATTCTCGCCGTCGTATATGCTTTAGCAAGCACCGCCGCCGGTGCTGCCCGGAGGGTAGCGTCATGAAGATCGTCGAGGATTTTCCCCGTGAGGTTCGCGTCATCGAGAACGTCTGGATCCCGATGGAAGACGGGACGCGACTGGCGGCCCGGATCTGGCGTCCCACCGATGCGGAATCCGAACCGGTGCCGGCCATCCTGGAGTACATGCCCTACCGCAAGCGCGACTTCACCCGCCTGCGTGACGAGCCGTTGCACCGCTATTTCGCCGGGCATGGCTATGCCTGCGTGCGTCTCGACCTGCGCGGCAGCGGCGACTCGGACGGCCTGATGCTGGACGAGTACCTCCCGCAGGAACTCGACGACGCCGTGGAGGCCATCGACTGGTTGGCCGGCCAGCCCTGGTGCAACGGACGAGTCGGCATGATGGGCATCTCCTGGGGCGGCTTCAACGCGCTGCAGGTGGCGGCCCTGCGGCCGGCCCCGCTCAAGGCCATCATCACCATGTGTTCCACCGACGACCGCTACGCCGACGACGTCCACTACCAGGGCGGCTGCCTGCTCAACGAGAACCTCGGTTGGGGATCCGTCCTGCTGTCCTGCTCCACGACCCCGCCGGATCCCGACATCGTCGGGGCACAATGGCGCACCCAGTGGAAACATCGCATCGAGAAGGCCCCTTTCTACCCCCTGGTGTGGATGCGCCATCCCCACCGGGACGCCTACTGGCGGCACGGCTCGGTCTGCGAGGACTTCGCCGCGGTGACCTGCCCGGTGTACGCGGTGGGGGGCTGGGCCGATGGCTACGTCAACGCCATTCCCCGCCTGCTGGCCGGGCTGAAGGCGCCGTGCAAGGGACTGATCGGCCCCTGGTCACATGCCTTCCCCCACGCCGCCCTGCCCGGCCCGGCGATCGGCTTCTTCCAGGAGGCCCTGCGCTGGTGGGACCACTGGCTGAAGGGCCTCGACACCGGCATCATGGACGAGCCCCTGCTGCGGGTCTGGATGGAGGAGTACGTCCCGCCCGCCCCGATGTATGCCGAGCGCCCGGGGCGATGGGTGGCGGAGACGCACTGGCCCTCGCCACGAATCCAGCCGAAGACGTTCCACCTGAACGTGCTGGCGCTGGGCGAGAAAGCCGATGGCGAGGACCGCATGCGCATCGCCTCGCCCCAGACCACCGGCCTGGGCGCCGGTGACTGGTATGGCTTCGGGTCCGAGGGCGAGGCGCCCATCGACCAACGAGAGGACGATGGCAAGTCCCTGGTCTTCGACTCGGATCCCCTCGATCGGCGCCTCGAGATCCTCGGCGCCCCCTGTGTCTCGCTCGAGCTGTCGGTGGACCGGCCGGTGGCCTACGTCATCGTGCGCCTCAACGATGTCGCGCCGGACGGCGCCTCGGCGAGGGTGAGCTACGGCATGCTCAACCTCACCCAGCGCGACAGCCGCGAGGCCCCCACCCCCCTGGAACCGGGCCGGCGCTATCGCGTGCAGGTGCAGCTCAACGACATCGCCTATGCCTTTGCTCCCGGCCACACCATCCGGCTGGCGATCTCGACCAGCTACTGGCCGGTGATCTGGCCGGCACCGGCACCCGTCAACCTGACGCTGCATACCGGGATCAGCCAGCTGACACTGCCGGAACGACCGCTGCGCCCCGAGGACGCCGACCTGCGGCCCTTCGAGCCACCGGAACGGGGCCCCATGCCGGAGATGACCACCCTCAAGGTGGCCCCCTTCCAGCGCCGGGTGGAGCGGGACCTGACCTCCGGCATGTCGAGCTACCGGATCGCCACCACCGGCGGCGATTTCGGCGACGCCGCGCTGACTCGGATCGAAGACATCGACCTGACGGTCGGCTACACCCTCTCCAAGACCTACCGTATCCACGACTATGACCCCGATACCGCCGAGGTGACGGTCGAGCAGATCACTACCCACAAACGGGGCGACTGGTCCACCCGCCTGGAGTGTCGCACCAGCCTGACCGCCACCCCGCGGAGCTTCCGGATCCGCGGCGTACTGAAGGCCTACGAGCACGATGTCCTCTTCGCCCGCCGAGACTGGGACGAGGAGGTCGTGCGCCAGTTGCTGTAAGGGGGGGACTCAGTCAGGGCGGTGAAGGCCATAGCGGGTCATCGCCGCCTCGAGGATCAGCCGCAGCAGCTCATGGTAGGGATACCCTCCCCACTCGGCCATCAGCGCCAGCTTGCCGTCCCAGTACCAGGTCGGGTTGGTATTGACGTCGAGCACGCGCGGCTGGCCATCCTCGCCCTCGCGGAAATCGATGCGCGCATAATCGCGCAGCCCCAGGCGGCGGAACAGCCGGACCGAATGGTCAATGAGTTGACTCCAGGTGACGTCATCGATATCGGCCCGGCGGAAACTGAGCTTCTCCCAGTACGGCGAGTCGGGATCGGCCTTGGAGCCGTAAGTCAGGATGGGCGGCAACTCGGGATCCAGCGCCGAGTAGTCGATCTGAAGCGGCGGCAACACCGTGAAGCCGCTCGCACCGTTGCCGATCAACCCCAGGGTATACTCCGGACCGGTGAGGAAGTCCTGGATCAGCGCATCGACGATGCCGGGTTGCTCCGCTAACCAGCGCAGGTAAGCCTCAGCTTCCATGACATCCCGCACCACGCAGTCCCGGGTGATGCCGAAGCTGCCACCGCTGCTGTTGGGCTTGATCAGGCAGGGGTAGATGGCCGGCAAGACCAGGGGGGCCGCGTTCAGGTCCACGTAGGTCTCGTTGGGGACGGGAATGCCCTGCCCCGCCGCCAGGGCACGCACCAGGGCCTTGTCGGTGGTGAGGCTGATGCTCATGGGGTCGGCGCCGGTATAGGGAATCCCCAGGATCTCCAGTAGCGCCGGCACATCGCGCTCCAGCTCCCAATCGTTGCGAAAGCCCGTGTCGCAGAGATTCAGTGCCAAGTCAGGGGGATTGGCGCGCAGGTCGTCGATCCAGGTCCCATGATCGTCGAGAAAGGTAAATTGGAACCCCTCGAGCCTCGCGAGAGCTTCGCGGAGATGAACGACCGCGGCCAGTTCCTCGTCACCGAAGCCGCCACCGATGGCATAGGCATAGGGAAGATGGGGATCGCCCAACAGCACGGCTACCTGGATATCCGACATGTCGCCTCCGATGTCCCGGGTGATGCCTCCCGACGAGGCGCCCATTGCTCAACCGCGCCTGGGGCGCCAGGCTCCGGAACGCGACGGACAGGCAAAGTATAGTCACGCGCCCGTCCGATGATCGCTCCCGATCCGAGCCCTGATTCACCCCGGGTTCTGGAGACACCTCGGGGTCAGTGAGCAGGTGATCGGCCTGACCATATGGCCGACGGCACCTCCCTGCCGGAGGCAGTTACCTCGCTCATTGCCGTTCTGCGGGGTGAACGCGATATCGCCGTGGGTAACGTGATGGGCAGCAATGTGTTCAATATCCTCGGCGTACTGGGGCTTACCGGGTTGCTGGCCCCTTCAGGAAAGTACCTGGTGCCAGTGCACTGGGTGCATACCGCCACCCGTGACCAGGCCTGCAGCGAGGTCGGCCTGTTCGGCAACCAGGACACCGTCTGCAAGCCCACCACGACCAAGCGGTCGCACACCGTCAGTCGGCTCCAACAGGTCTGGCGGATCGACGATAGCCAATAGCGTTGTTCGTGGCCCACGAGGGCACAGCATATAGATGGGGTCTCGGGCATCGTCGTAGCTGATCAATCTTCGAGCTACTCAGAGTCACTCGGTTGCTCTGCAGCCGGAATGTACTCTGAAAGGTCCCGTATGATCGACCACCCGCTTAGTAAATAACTCAGGACGTTTGGTCTGCCATTGCTTCATCACCTCGATGGGTGATTGATGGTGCACCACCTTCCTGGCAGTCGTGATCCGCTGTGGATCACGCCCCTCCTTGGGGAAAACACGCTTAAGTGCTCCCTGATCCAGCGTGCTTTCGCATCGATTTACATGGCACTTCATTTAAATAGTGGACGGCGCGCGGGCGATGGGCCTAAGCGACACCATCACTCGGCCCGATCCAGCAGAAGGGGTTGAAGGCCACCTCCCACAGGTGACCGTCGGGGTCGGCGAAGTAGCCGGAATAGCCGCCCCAGAAGACCGGCTGCGCGGGCTTGACCAGGGTGGCACCCGCGGCCACCGCCTGGGCGATGAGTGCGTCGACCTCCGCCTCGGAGCCCAGGTTATGGGCCAGGGCAACCCCGCGAAAGCCGCTTCCTTCGGCCGGCACGCCGGCGTCCTCGGCGAGCGCCTCGCGGCCATAGAGGCCCAGCCAGCTACCGTTGAGCGGAAAGAAGGCCACCTCGGGGGGCGAGTCCATGCGCGGCAGACCCAGGCCCTGCTCGTAGAAACGGATCGAGCGGGCCAGGTCGCTGACGCCGAGGGTGATCATGCTGATTCTGGGATTCATGGGGCCTGCTCCCTCACCGTGGCCTGACACATCATGCCTTCAGGGTGGTTGGCCTGGCCAGGCGGCACAAGTCGGGCCTGGTGAGGAGACACAAAACGCCCGCCCCGACTTATCGGGGCGGGCGTGGTGTTGGGCCGCTATCGGCCGTTCAGGAGGGGAAGCTGAACTGCGCGCGCTCCTGGGCGCTGCGCTCGGGCCAGCGCTGGGAGACGGCCTTGCGGCGGGTGTAGAAGCGCACGGCGTCGGGGCCGTAGGCGTGCAGGTCACCGAACAGCGACTCCTTCCAGCCGCCGAAGCTGTGGAAAGCCACAGGCACCGGCAACGGCACGTTGATGCCGACCATGCCCACCTCGATGGCATCGGCGAAGCGGCGCGCGGCCTCGCCGTCGCGAGTGAACACGCAGGTGCCGTTGCCGTACTGGTGGGCGTTGATCAGGGCGATGGCTTCCTCATGGGTGTCGACGCGCATCACGCAGAGCACCGGGCCGAAGATCTCGTCGCGGTAGATGCCCATCTCCGGGGTCACCCGGTCGAACAGGCTGGCGCCGAGGAAGTAGCCCGGCGAGTCATCGACCAGCGGGTGGGTGCGGCCGTCGACCACCAGCTCCGCGCCGGCGGCCACCCCCTGCTCGATATAGCCGGCCACCCTGTCGCGATGGGCGGCGTTGACCAGCGCGCCCATGTCGAGGCCACGCTCGGTGCCGGGGCCGATCTTGAGCGTGCGGGCCTCACGGGCGAGCCGGTCGACCAGGGCATCGGCGGTGTCGTCGCCGACGCAGACGGCCACGGAGATCGCCATGCAGCGCTCGCCGGCGCTGCCGAAGGCGGCCCCGATCAGGGTGCTGGCGGCGTTGTCGAGGTCGGCGTCGGGCAGCACCACGGCGTGGTTCTTGGCGCCGCCCAGGGCCTGCACGCGCTTGCCGTTCTCGGCGCCGCGGCGATAGATCGACTTGGCCACCGGGGTGGAGCCGACGAAGGAGAGCGCCTTGACGTCGGGCGCGTCGATCAGCGCCTCGACCGACTCGCGATCGCCGTGCACCACGTTGAAGATGCCCCGCGGCAGGCCCGCCTCGTCGAGCAGCTCGGCCATCTTGATGGCGGCCGAGGGCACCTGCTCGGAGGGCTTGAGGATGAAGGCGTTGCCGCAGGCGATCGCCATGGGGACCATCCACAGCGGCACCATGGCCGGGAAGTTGAACGGCGTGATGCCGGCGACGATACCCAGCGGCTGGTGGTTGGACCAGGTGTCGATGCCGGGGCCGGCGTTGTGGGAGTACTCGCCCTTGAGCAGCTCCGGCACGCCGCAGGCGTACTCGACGTTCTCGATGCCGCGCTTGAGCTCGCCCATGGCGTCCTCGAGCACCTTGCCGTGCTCCTCGGCGACCAGGCGGCAGATCTCGTCGGCGTCGCGCTCGAGCAGCATCTTGAAGCGGAACATCACCTGGGCGCGCCTGGCCGGCGGCAGGTCGCGCCAGGCCGGCTGTGCCTCGCGGGCGGCGGCGATGGCTCGCTCCACGGTGGCCACGTCGCCCAGGGCAACGCGGCGGATCGCCTCGCCGCTCGCCGGGTTGAACACGTCGATCCTGCGCTCGCCGGCCACGCGGTCGCCGGCGATCCAGTGGTTCACGTCTGTCATGGGGTCTCTCTTGGATGATTCGAAAACGACGGGCGGATCACACCGCCCGCTGATGCTGTGCTCTCAGAGGCCCGAAGGAAGGGGCCCGGA
>JAWWBV010000069.1:0-9029 GCA_033720795.1 Halomonas sp.
TATGTTAGCGCTAACATGACAGCGCTACCATAACGAATCACACGACCATCGGGAGATCGAAAGGTGAGTGACACTTCCGCAAGCGCGCCTCGCATCGGGGTCATCGGCCTGGGCGCCATGGGCATGGGCACGGCCACCGCACTCCTCGAACGGGGACTGGCGGTGACGGGCTGCGACGTCTCGGCTCCGGCCCGCCAGGCCTTCGAGGCCAAGGGGGGGCGCGCGGCCGCCACCCCTGCGGAGCTGGCCGCCCACTGCGACATCGTGCTCCTGGTGGTCGTCAACGCCGACCAGGTCGAGCAGGTGCTGTTCGGCGATCAGGGCCTGGTGGGCCGCCTCGCCCCCGGTAGCGTGGTGCTGCAGTGCGCCACCGTGGCCCCCAGCATCGCCCGCCGGCTCGGCGAGCGGCTGACCGAGGCCGGGCTCGAGATGCTCGATGCGCCGATCAGCGGCGGGGCGGCCAAGGCGCGCAGCGGCGAGCTCTCGGTCATGGCCTCCGGCACGCCCGCGGCCTTCGACAAGGCCGCGCCGGCGCTCGACGGCATGGCAGCCACCGTGTATCGGCTGGGTGACGCGGCCGGCATCGGCTCGAGCATGAAGCTCGTCAACCAGCTGCTGGCCGGGGTGCATATCGCCACGGCGGCGGAGGCCATGGCGCTGGGGATCCGCATGGGACTGGACCCGGACACCGTCTACGAGGTGATCACCCATTCGGCGGGCAACTCCTGGATGTTCGAGAACCGGGTGCCGCATATCCTCAAGGGCGACTACACGCCGCTGTCCGCCGTCGACATCTTCGTCAAGGACCTCAACATCGTCCACGACACCGGCCGCGAGCTGGCCATGGCCACCCCGGTGGCCGCCAGTGCCCTGCAGCAGTTCACCGCGGCCAAGGGGGCCGGCTTCGGGCGCGAGGACGACTCGGCCGTGATCAAGGTCTACGAGCGGCTGTCGGGCATCGTGCTGCCCGAGGCGGCCAACGACCCGGGGGAGGCGTGACCATGGCTATCGTGCTGGGGGCCATCGCCGACGACTTCACCGGGGCCACCGACCTCGCCAACAACCTGGTGCGCAGCGGCATGCGCTGCCTGCAGGTGATCGGCGTGCCGGAGCAGCCGCTGGCCCTGGACGACATCGATGCCGTGGTGGTGGCGCTGAAGTCCCGCTCCTGCCCCGTGACCGAGGCCATCGAGGACTCCCTCGCCGCCCTCGACTGGCTGCAGGGCCAGGGCGCGCGGCAGATCTTCTTCAAGTACTGCTCGACCTTCGACTCCACGGAAAAGGGCAACATCGGCCCGGTCAGCGAGGCGCTGATGGACCGCCTAGGCGCGCCGCAGACCGTCATGGTCCCGGCGTTCCCCATCAACGGCCGCACCGTCTACCAGGGACACCTGTTCGTCGGCGACCGGCTGCTGAACGAGAGCGGCATGCAGCACCATCCGCTGAACCCCATGCATGACGCCGACCTGGTGCGGGTGCTGTCCCGTCAGGCCTCGCGTCCGGTGGGACTGGCGGCCCGTCCGGTGCTGGCCGAGGGCGGCGAGGCGACCCGCCGGCACCTGGACACGCTGCGCGAGCAGGGCATCGGCCATGTCATCTGCGACACCCTCGACGCGCAGGACCTCGCGGTGCTCGCCGAGGCCGTGGTCGACCTGCCGCTGGTCACCGGCGGCTCCGGGCTCGGCCAGGCGTTGCCGGCACAGTACCGGCGTAGGGGCTGGCTGGCCGAGGTCGCCGAGCCCGGCCGCCTCGACCCGGCGACGGGCAGCGCCCTGGTGCTCTCGGGCAGCTGTTCGCGGGCGACGCTGGGCCAGGTCGCCCGTTTCCTCGAGCACCACCCGGGCCATGCCCTGGACCCGCTGGCGCTGGCCGAGGGCGAGGAGCACTTCCAGGCGGCCCTGGCCTTCGCCCGGGAGCGGCTGGCGACCGGCGGTCCCGTGCTGATCTATGCCTCCGCCGACCCGGAGCGGGTCCAGGCCGCCCAGGCGGCGCTCGGTGCCGAGCACGCCGGCCAGCTGGTCGAGGCGGCGCTGGGGCGCCTGGCCCGCCAGCTCGTGACGGAGGGCGTGGGGCGCCTGGTGGTCGCCGGCGGCGAGACCTCCGGGGCGGTGGTCTCGGCGCTGGGCATCCGTACGCTGCGCATCGGCGACCAGATCGACCCCGGGGTGCCCTGGACCCAGGCGCCGCTCGCCGACCGCGAGGCCCCGCTGTCCCTGGCCCTCAAGTCGGGCAACTTCGGTGGCCCGGACTTCTTCACCCGAGCCTTCGAGGTGCTGCCATGAGTGCCCATGCCATCAATGCGCTGCGCGAGCAGGTCGCCACCCTGGGCCAGTCGCTGTTCAACCGGGGCCTGACCATGGGCTCCAGCGGCAACATCAGCGTGCGCCTCGAGGATGGCGGCTGGCTGATGACGCCCACCAATGCCTGCCTGGGACGCCTCGACCCGGCGCGCATCGCGCGCCTGGACCGGGACGGCCGGCTGCTCGACGGCGACAAGCCGACCAAGGAGCACTTCCTGCATACGGCGATGTACGAGGAGCGCCCCCAGTCCGGCGCCATCGTGCACCTCCACTCCACCCACTCGGTGGCCGTCTCCTGCCTGCCCGACGTGGATCCCTGCGACTGCATTCCGCCGCTGACCGCCTACTACGTGATGCGGGTGGGCCGCCTGCCGCTGGTGCCCTATCACATCCCCGGCGACCCGGGCCTGGGCGATGCCGTGCGCGGGCTGGCCGGCCGCCACAGCGCGGTGCTGCTGGCCAACCACGGCCCGGTGGTCGCCGGCAAGTCGCTGGAGGCCGCGGTCTATGCCACCGAAGAGCTGGAGGAGACCGCCAAGCTGTATCTGCTGCTGCGCGGCCAGAATCCCCGTGGTCTGAGCCCCGAGCAGGTGGCCGAACTCGAAGCGCGCTTCCCGCGCGACTGACCCCACAGCGAGGACCGATCATGATCCGACTGGCCGCCAACCTCAGCATGCTGTTTCAGGAGCATGCCTTCCTCGACCGCTTCGCCGCGGCCGCCGATGCCGGCTTCACGGGGGTCGAATACCTCTTTCCCTACGCCCATTCCCCCGAGGCGCTGCGCACGGCCCTGGAGGAGAACGGCGTCGAGCAGGTGCTGTTCAACCTGCCGCCCGGTGACTGGGAGGCGGGGGAGCGTGGGCTCGCCAGCCTGCCGGGCCGCGAGGCGGAGTTCCGCGATGCCGTGATCGAGGGGCTGCGCTATGCCGCGTACCTGGACTGCCCACGCCTGCACGCCATGGCCGGGCTGCTCCCGGAGGACGCGGATGCCCGAACTCAGGCCGAGATCCGCGAGGCCCATCACGCCACCTACCTGGCGAACCTGCGCTTCGCCGCCGGCGAGGCGGCGAAAGCCGGACGAGACCTGCTGATCGAGCCGATCAACACCCGTGACATGCCGGGCTACTTCCTCTCGCGGCAGGAGCAGGCCCTGTCGGTCCTCGAGGCGGTGGGCGCCGATAACCTGCGCCTGCAGTTCGACCTCTACCACTGCCAGATCATGGAAGGCGACCTGATCCGCCATCTCGAGTGGCTGCTGCCGCACATCGGTCACGTGCAGATCGCCGGGGTGCCGGAGCGCCACGAGCCGGACATCGGCGAGGTCCATTACCCGGCGGTGCTCGAGCGCCTCGCGGCCCTGGGCTATCGCGGCTGGGTCGGCTGCGAGTACCGGCCGGCCGCGGGCACCCGCGACGGCCTGGGCTGGGGCCGCGACTACGGGCTCCAGCCCTGACCGGCCGGTCCGACACGACAACGACAACGACAACCTCAGGAAGCGAGAATCCATGCATATAGCGATCACCGGCGCCGCCGGCTTTCTCGGCCAGCGCCTCGTGCACCAGCTCCTCGATCGCGGGGAGCTCAATGGCACCGCCATCCGTCGCCTGACCCTGGTCGACCAGAGCGAACCGCCCGCCATCGACCGGGAGGGTGTCGAGATTCGCGCTCTGGCGCTGGACATCAGCACCCCGGGCGCCCTGGACCCGTTGCTGGACGCCCGGCCCGACGTCATCTACCACCTGGCCGCGGTGGTCAGCTCGGCGGCCGAGGCGGACCTCGACCTGGGCATGCGCGTCAACTTCGATGCCACCCGGGCCCTGCTCGAGGGCTGCCGAGCGCACGGGCTGTCCGGTACTCGGCTGATCATGGCCAGTTCCGTGGCGGCCTATGGCGGCGACCTGCCCGAGGTGCTCGACGACATGACCGCGCTGCACCCCCAGAACTCCTATGGCGCCCAGAAGGCCATGAGCGAGCTGCTGGTCAACGACTACAGCCGTCGCGGGCTCGTCGATGGTCTGGTGCTGCGCCTGCCGACCATCGTCATTCGTCCCGGGCGACCCAATGCCGCGGCGTCGAGCTTCGCTTCCAGCATCCTGCGCGAGCCACTCAACGGCGAGGAGGCTATCTGCCCGGTGCCCACCGACCTGGACCTGTTCGTGATGTCGCCGGCCAGGGTGGTCGAGGCCCTGATCCACGGCGCCGAAGTGCCGGGTGAGGCCCTGGGGCCCTTCCGGGCCTTCATGCTGCCGGGCATCACCGTCAGTGTCGCCGAGATGCTAGAGGCGCTGCGCGAGACGGCCGGCGAGGAGGCGCTGGCCCGGGTTCGGCACGAGCCCGATGCGCGCATCGCGGCCATCGTCGGCAGCTGGCCGGCGCGCTTCACCAACGAGCGCGCCCGCCGGCTGGGCTTCCACGGCGACAATAATTTCCGCGAGATCGTCGAGGCCTTCCTGGACGAGCAAGCCTGATCCCGGGCCATGCCCCGGGATGTTTCCCAAGCGTGTCAATGCCACATGAGGTGACAACAATGAAAGCTACCTTCGCACGCCGTACCCTGGTCACGGCCATCACCGGTGCCACAACCGCCGCGCTCGCCATGGGGGCGCTCAGCGCCCAGGCGGCACAGACCATCAACCTGGGCCACACCCTCTCCGACAGCTCCCACTACTCGGTCGGGGCCGATGCCTTCAAGGAGACCCTGGAGCGCCTCAGCGACGGCGAGTTCGAGGTCGCGGAGCATCCCTCGGGTGCCCTCGGCGGCGAACGCGCCATGATCGAGGGCCTGCAGATCGGCACCGTGGACGTGGTGATCACCTCCACCGGCCCGCTGGGCAACTTCGTGCCGGGGACCTATGTGCTCGACCTGCCGTTCCTGTTCGAGGACTACGACCAGGCGCGCTGCGTACTCGACGGTGAGGTCGGCCAGGACCTGCTCGACCAGATGAGCGAGCATGACCTGGTGGGCCTGGCCTGGTCGGAGAACGGCTTTCGCCACATGACCAACAGCAAGCGGCCGGTCACTTCCCCGGGGGACGCCGAGGGCCTCAAGGTCCGCACCATGGAGAACAAGGTGCACATGGAGGCCTTCGAGCAGATGGGCGTGCATCCCACGCCGATGGCCTTCCCCGAGGTGTTCACCGCCCTGCAGCAGGGCACCGTGGATGGCCAGGAGAACCCCATCACGGTGATCGTCGCCACCAAGTTCTGGGAAGTGCAGGATCATCTCTCGCTGACCGGGCACGTCTACTCGCCCGCCGTGGTGCTGGGCTCTCCGATCCTGCTCGACGGGCTTTCCGAGGAGCAGCGCGGCTGGTTCGAGCAGGCCGCCCAGGCTTCCGCGGAGGCCACCCGTGAGGAAGTGTCGCGTCTCGAGAGTGAGGGTGTGGAGCTGCTGCGCGAGAACGGCATGACCGTGGAAACGGACATCGACAAGGGCCCGTTCCAGGAAGCCGTCAAGCCGGCCTACCAGATCTACACCGACCAGTACGGCAGCGAGATGCTCGACCGCGTGCGCGCCAGCGACTGCTGATCCGCTGAACCGTTTCCCCGGCATCCCCAGGGTGCCGGGGCCTTGCTTCTCTGATGGTGGCCACGATGCTGCAACTCTTTCTCAGGGTCGAGCGCCAGACCACTCGTCTGGCCCTGCTCGGCGCCGTGCTCATGCTGATCGTGTCGGTCACCCTGGGGTTCTACCAGGTGATGACGCGATTCGTCTTCGATGCCCCCTCGACCTGGTCCGAGGTGATCTCCCGCTCGGCCATGATCTGGTGTGTCTTCCTGGGGGCCGCGGCGGGCTTCCGGGGTGGGTTCATGATGTCCGTGGAGGTCATCTACAAGCTGATACCGGGGCGTAGCCTGATCTGGCTGGAGGGCTTCGTCGCCGCCTGTTGCGCCGTGGTACTGGTGGTGCTGATCACCTTCGGTACCGCGATGATGCTGCGCGTCCAGACGCAGATGCTGTCGGGGCTCGAGGTCTCGATCGCCTGGGCCTATGCCGCCATGCCGGTGGGGGCGAGCTTCGCGCTGATCGCTGTGCTGGCCCGCCTGCTCGCCCAGGCCACCGGCCAGGAGACCATCGGCCCGGTCGTGGAGGAAGTGCTGCCCGGATCCCCGGCGGTGGCCGGCGAGGACGCGCAGCCCGAGACCGGCACCTTCGCGCAGGACGCCGCTACCCCCGGCAAGCCCAACGACAGGAGGGAACGCTCATGAATGCCGCCATCGGTCTCTCGTTGATCATCCTGTTCAGCCTGGGGGTGCCCATTGCCGTCTCGATCGTGCTGGCCTCGATCATCGGCATCGAGTTCTTCTCGCGCCTGCCGCTGCTGCTGGTGCCCCAGCAGATGTTCGTGGGCATCGACAACTTCCCCCTCATGGCGATCCCGTTCTTCATCCTGGCCGGCAACCTGATGGCCGCCGGGGGGATCTCGCGGCGCCTGGTGGACCTCGCCAAGGCCCTGGTCGGCGGTCTCCAGGGGGGGCTGGCCATGACCTGCGTGCTGACCTGCATGATGTTCGCCGCGGTCTCCGGGTCGAGTGTGGCCACCACCTTCGCCATCGGCTCGATCCTGATTCCGGCGATGGTCAAGCACGACTATCCGCGTCCGCTGGCGGCCTCCATCCAGGCCTCCTCGGCCGAGTTGGGGGTGCTGATACCACCCTCCATCCCGCTGATCCTCTACGGGGTGAGCACCGACACCTCGATCGGCAAGCTGTTCATCGCGGGGATCGGCCCCGGGTTGCTGATCGGTGGCGCCCTGCTGCTGTTCCTCTACCTGTTCTGCAAGGTCCGTGGCTACGGGCTGCGTGACAGGGAGGATCGCCACGACTTCCCGACCGCCTTCAAGCGCGCCTGGGCCGCTCTGCTGATGCCCGTGGTGGTGATCGGCGGCATCTATGGGGGGGTCTTCACTCCCACCGAGGCCTCCGCCGTGGCGGTGTTCTATGCGCTGATCGTGGGCGGTCTGATCTACCGTGAACTGCCCCTGGCCGAGCTGTTTCCGATCTTCAAGGAGAGCGTGATCTCGACGGCGGCGGTGATGCTGATCATCGCGGCGGCGGCGCTGTTCAGCTTCCTGATCAGCCGCTCGGGGCTGCCGGGCGAGGTGGCGGCCTGGGTGACCCAGGTCTTCGACAGTCCCATCGCCTTCCTGCTGGCGGTCAACGTCATGCTGCTGGTGGTCGGGATGTTCATCGAGACCTCCGCCGCGATCCTGGTACTGGCGCCGATCTTCACCCCCATCGCCATCCAGTACGGCATCGATCCGGTGCACTTCGGCCTGATCGTCGTGGTGAACCTGGCGTTGGGCATGTTCACGCCGCCGCTGGGCGTCAATCTCTTCGCGGCCTGTGCGGTGGCCCGGCTGTCCGTCGACCAGCTGCTGCCCTGGCTGATGCGCTTCGTGCTGGTAGTGCTGGCCTGCCTGCTGGCGATTACCTATATGCCCTGGATCTCGCTGGGACTGGTCGACCTGCTCTATTGACGACGACACCGACCTAGACGACAACCCTGAACGGAGTCCAGTGCATGCCCGCATTACCCGAGATGCCGAGAAGCCGGGCCCTCATCGGCGGTGAATGGGTCGCTACCCGCGAGACCCTCGAGGTTGAGGCGCCTGCGTGGGGCGAGACCATCACCCGGATCGCCCGCGGCCAGGCAGAGGAGGTCGACGAGGCCGTCCAGGCGGCCGGCGATGCCTTTGCCGGTCGTCTGGGTAACTGGTCGGACTGGAGCGCGCGCCGACGCAGCGAGTGGTTGCTGGACTTCGCCGCCACCATCGAGGCCGATCACGAGCGCCTGTCTGCCCTGGAATGCGTCGATACCGGCAAGCCGATGTCCCAGGCTCGCGGGGACATCACCGCCTGTGCCCGCTATTTCCGCTTCTATGGCGGGGCCGCCGACAAGCTGCACGGCGAGACGATCCCCTTCGAGAACGACTTCGCGGTGATGACCTGGCGCGAACCCTTCGGGGTCTGTGCCCAGATCATCCCCTGGAACTATCCCGCCCAGATCTTCGGCCGCTGTGTCGCCGCCGCCCTGGCGGCCGGCAATACTGTGGTGCTCAAGCCGGCGGAGGAGGCCTGCCTGAGCGTGCTGCGCCTGGCCGAGCTGGCGACGCTGGCAGGACTGCCCCCCGGCGTGCTCAACGTCGTCCCGGGGCTGGGCCGCGAGGCGGGTGCCGCCCTGTCGGAGCATCCGCACATCGATCACCTCTCGTTCACCGGCTCCCCCGAGACTGGCACCCGTGTGGCCCAGGCCGCGGCCGTGCACCACGTGCCGGTCACCCTGGAGCTGGGGGGCAAGTCGCCCCAGATCGTCTTCGCCGATGCCGACCTGGACCTGGCGCTCGAGGCGGTGGTGCGCGGCATCATCCAGAATGCCGGTCAGACCTGCTCGGCCGGCAGTCGCCTGTTGCTCCAGCGCGAGGTGGCCGAGCCGGTGCTGGCACGCCTCGTCGAGCGCTTCTCGGCGCTGCGCTGCGATGCCGGCGAGGCGGATGCCGACTGTGGACCGTTGATCAGCGCCCGGCAGAAGACGGGCCTGGAGGCCAGGCTCGAGGCCGCCCGCGCCGATGGCGTCCGGGTGCTGGCCCGGGGGCAGCTGGCCGAGAGTGCGCCCGCCGGAGGGCACTTCGTGGTGCCGCAGGTGCTGACCGACATCCCGGCCGGCCACGAGGTGGTGCGGGAGGAGCTGTTCGGGCCCGTGCTGGCGGTGCAGACCTTCGAGGACGA
>JAWWBV010000070.1:0-9020 GCA_033720795.1 Halomonas sp.
CCTGGAGGTCGACGGCTGGCCGAACGCCACCATCGAGCACCGCCTCTCCCGGGACGGGAGCCAGTGGCTGAGCGACATGCGCGCCGACATCACCCTGGCCCAGGGCCGCGAGCGCAGCCGCTTTCTCGCCGGGGAGACCGTGCGCTCGCTGCACTACGCCAGCGGCTACTCCCTGCTCGGGGTCGGCAAGCGCTACACCCTCGACCAGAATGCCCTGGCCCGGCTGCCCGACCGCCAGGCGGCGCTGTTCGAGCTGTCGCGGCGCGCCACGGCCCGACAGTGCGCCGCGCCCTGCCGGCTGCGCTACCTCGACCATCGCGGTCGCGAGACGCTGGTCGAATACCGCCTGCTGCCGCGCACCGCCCTCTCGCTGCCGGCCGGGGAGTTCGAGGCGGTGCGGGTGGAGGTCATCGAGCCCGATGAACCGGATCGCCGGCTGCGCTTCAGCTTCCATCCCGGCGTGCCCGGCCTGCTGCTGGCCATGGAGTACCACCGTGACGGCGAGCGGCGCAGCCGCCTGGCGCTGACCGAACTCGCCCTCCCCCCGCGCTGAGCGCGCTTCCTCGCCGAAGGGAAATTGACTAGAGTGGGCGGTTTTCGGTCGCCGCCGGCGACCCCGACGGGAAGGGAATCTCGATGCTGAGCGGTCTGCTGATCGTGCTGTTGCCCCTGGTGCTGGGCTACCTGGTCCGGGTCCGCGATCCGCGGTGGATGGCCCCGATCAACCACGGCGTCAACGCCTCGATCTACGTGATCCTGCTGCTGATGGGCGTGAGCCTCGCCGGCCTGGACGACCTGGGCGGCCAGCTCTCGCGCCTGGGCAGCCAGGCGCTGCTGCTGTTCGCGGTGATCTCGACCTGCAACCTGGCGGCGCTGTGGTGGCTGTCGCGCCGACTGGGGCTGACCGCCGGCACCTCGGCGGTGGTGGCCGGCGCGCCCACCAGCAAGCTCGCCGCCATGCTCGGCTCGCTGTCGCTGGTCGCGGTGGTGGTGGCCGGCGTGGTGATCGGCCTGCTGCTGGAGTGGCTGGCCGGCAGCGGCCTGTTCGCGCTCGCCGAACGCCTGGCGGAGTGGGTGCTCTACGCGCTGCTGGCGCTGATCGGCTGCCAGCTGCGCAACTCCGGCATGCCGCTGCGCCAGATCGTGCTCAACCGCTTCGGCCTGGCCATCGCCCTGACCCTGGGCGCCAGCTCACTGGTCGGCGGCCTGCTCGCCGCACCGCTGCTGGATCTCGCCTGGAACGAGGGGCTCGCCATGGCGGCGGGCTTCGGCTGGTACTCCCTCTCCGGCATCCTGATCGGCGACCAGCTCGGCCCGCTGCTGGGCGGCGTGGCCTTCTTCAACGACCTGGCCCGGGAGCTCGCCGCCTTCGTGTTGATCCCGCTGGTGATCCGCCGCCATGCGGCGCTCGCCATCGGCTACGGCGGCGCCACCTCCATGGACTTCACCCTGCCGGTGATCCAGCAGCATGGCGGCGTCGCCTGCGTGCCGGTGGCGGTGGTCTCGGGCTTCATCCTCTCGCTGCTCTCGCCGCCGCTGATACTCTTCCTGCTCACGCTGTGAGACGCGGGCGGGCTTGCCGGCCCCCGCCGAGTGCGCGAGGCTGTCGACGACCTGCACAATGGCTGCACAGAGTCTGAACGAAGGCTGCACGCCGCGCGGCGATAATGTCGAGCCTCTCGTCCCCGATTTCGGAGCCTGCCCATGCGCGCGCCTCGCCTCCCCCGCCCGGCCGTCTCGCGTCTCGGCATCAAGCTGTTCGCGATCATCCTGGTGGTCAACGTGGCCATCTCCGGGCTGGTGTTCCTGGCCGTCTCGCGCAGCCTCGATCAGGGCTTCATCGAGTACCTCGACAAGACCCAGACCCGCCGCGCCGAGACCTTGGCCGAGGGGCTCGCCGAGGAGTGGGCGAGCCGCGGCGACTGGCAGTGGCTGCGCCAGTCGCCGCGCGCCTGGCATCGCCTGGTACGCCGCCAACTGTGGCCCGGCGACACGCCGCCGCCGGAGGGTATCGAGCGGCGTCTGGGCGATCCCAAGGATTTCGTGCTCCACGACGCCGGCGGCCTGCCGGTGATCGGCCTGCCACCGGACGGCGACCAGGAGGCGGCGGAGCTGCGCTGGTTGCCCATCGAGAGCGACGGCGAGAAGGTCGGCATCCTCGGCTACCGGCCGCCCCAGCAGCTGATGGCACGCATGGATCGCATCTTCCTCTCCCGCCAGCAGCGCAACCTCGGCATCATCGTCGCCGCCCTGGGGCTGGCCTCACTGCTGCTGGCCGGCGGCCTCTCCTGGTGGCTGGGGCGGCGCACCCGGGGCATGGCCCAGGCCACCCGGCGCCTCACCGAGGGCGACTACAGCGCCCGCCTGGCCGAGCACGGCCGCGACGAACTGGCGAGCCTGGCCCACGACTTCAACGTGCTGGCCGCGACCCTGGAGGCCAGCCGCGAGGCGCGCAACCGCTGGGTGTCCGACATCGCCCACGAGCTGCGCACCCCGCTCGCCGTGCTGCGCGGCGAGATCGAGGCGATGCAGGATGGCATCCGCGCGCTGGACGCCGACAACCTGCACTCGCTGGCCCAGGAGGTCGGCCAGCTGGAGCGCCTGGTCGCCGACCTGCGCCTGCTCTCCCAGAGCGATGCCGGCGCCCTGGAGGTCCAGCTGGCCCCGCTGGACCTGGCCGATAGCCTCGCCTCGCGACTCGACGAGGCCGCCGGCTGGCTTCACGACAGCGGCATCCGGCTGGAACACGAGGTCGACGGGCCAGCCTGGATCCGCGGCGACGTCCAGCGCCTGCGCCAGCTGTGGAACAACCTGATCGACAACACCTGCGCCTACACCCGTGAGCCGGGCCGACTGCGCGTGCGCCTGACCTGCCGCGACGGCGAGGTGCGGGTCACCTGGGAGGACAGCGCCCCCGGGGTGCCCGAGGCCGACCTGCCGCGGCTCACCGAGCGACTCTACCGGGTCGAGGGATCGCGCAATCGCGCCAGCGGCGGCAGCGGCCTGGGGCTCTCGATCGCCACCGCCCTGGCCCGCGCCCACGGCGCCCACATGGTGGCCTCGCCCTCCGCGCTCGGCGGGCTATGCTGGACCCTGACCTTCACCGCCATCCAGGACCCTTCGTCCAGGGAGGACGCCGCATGAGCACCCACGATACCGATCCGGCCCAGATCCTGATCGTCGAAGACGAGCCCAAGATCGCCCGCCTGGTCGCCGACTACCTGCAGGGCAGCGGCTTCACCAGCCATCACCTGGCCCACGGCGATGCCATGCTGCCCTGGCTCGAGGCCCGCGCGACGCGCCCCGAGCTGATCCTGCTCGACCTGATGCTGCCGGGCACCGACGGCCTGACGCTGTGCCGGGAGGTGCGCCAGCGCTGGCCCGACATCGCCATCATCATGCTCACCGCACGGGTCGAGGAGGTCGACCGCCTGCTCGGCCTGGAGCTGGGCGCCGACGACTACATCTGCAAGCCCTTCAGCCCTCGCGAGGTGGTGGCGCGGATCAAGGCCGTGCTGCGGCGCAGCCGGGCGGCCCAGGATCCCGCCCCCGGCGGCGGCAGCGACCTGATCCTCGACGAGGAGGGCTGGCGGGCGCTGGCCGACGGCCGGGACCTGGGGCTGACCGCGGTTGAGTTCCAGCTGCTCAAGGTGATGATGCAGTCGCCGGGGCGCATCTTCGCCCGCGAGCAGCTGATGGATCACATGTACCGCGACCATCGCATCGTCTCCGAGCGCACCGTGGACAGCCACGTCAAGAAGCTGCGCCGCAAGATCGCCGAGACCTGGCCGGAGCGCGAGGTGATCCGCTCGGTCTACGGCGTGGGCTACAAGTATCAGCCGGAGGAGTAGGCGCGGGAGGCACCCTTGCCCAGGGGCGCTAGAATGGAAGGACCGGCACATCCACGGCTTTTGCACCGTCGCTGCATGCCGGCGGCACCTTGAGCGACGAGACTGGCAGCGTCACCCCCAGGAGAACCGCCATGACACGCTCTCTCACCCGTACCCTGCTGGCTCCCGCCCTGCTCGCCGTCGCCATCGCGCCCCTGGCGCTTTCCGTCGGTGCCGCTCCCCAGGAGGGCTGGCAGCACGGCGGTAGCGAGGAACATCGCCAGCAGCACGAGCAGCGCCGCCGGGCCCTCTTCGAGCGGGCCGACATCGACGCAGAGACCCGCGAGGCGCTGGAAGAGGCCCGCCGCGAGCACCGCGAGGCCATCCGTGATCTGCGTGAGGCACACCGCCAGCGCCTGGACGAGCTCCTCGATGACGAGCAGCGCGAGGCCCTGGCTACGGCGCGCCGAGCACTTTATGAAGAGCAGCGTCAAGAGTGGCTCGACGAGCGGCGCGAGGCCATGCAGCGGCGCCTGGCCGCGCTGGTCGACACCTGGGAGCTCTCGGACGCCGAGCGCGAGGCGCTGCGCGAGGCCCGCGAAGCGATCTACGCCGACATGCAGGCGCTGCGCGAGGGTGACTTTGCCTCAGACCTGGAGCGCCGAGAGGCGATGCGGGAGCTGCGCGAGGAGCATCAGGCGACCCTTGCCGAGATCCTCAGCGACGAACAGCTCGCCGAGATGCGCGAGGCCTTGGAGCCGCGCCCGTGCGACGGCGTGGCGCGACACGGCCAGGCCGACGGGGACGAACCTGGCGATGATTGAGCCCTCCGCGGCGGCTCCATCAACCCAGATGCCTATCGATCGAACACCACCGTGCGACCGGCGTGCAGGAAGACGCGGCGCTCCACATGCAGGGCGACGGCCCGGGAAAGGGTCAGGCACTCGACGTCGCGTCCCTTGGCCACCAGGTCCTCCGGGTAGTCGGCATGACTCACCGGCGCCACGCCCTGGGTGATGATCGGTCCCTCGTCCAGGTCGTCATTGATGTAGTGGGCCGTGGCGCCGACCAGCTTGACGCCCTTCTCGTAGGCCTGGTGGTAGGGCCTCGCGCCCTTGAAGCCCGGCAGCAGCGAGTGGTGGATGTTGATCGCCCGGCCGCTGAGCCGCTCGCACATCTCGCTCGAGAGCACCTGCATGTAGCGCGCCAGGATCACCAGCTCCGCGCCGGTCTGCTCGATCACCGCCCAGACCTGCGCCTCCTGCTCCGCCTTGGTCTCGGCCGTGATGGGGAAGTGGTGGTAGGGGATATCGTGCCATTCCGCCAGGGTCGCCAGGTCCGGGTGGTTGGAGATGATGGCGCGGATGTCGATGGGCAGCTGGCCGACACGGTAGCGATAGAGCAGGTCGTTGAGGCAGTGATCGGCCTTGGAGACCATGATCACCACCGGCAGGCGGCGCCCCGGCGGGGTCAGCTCGAAAGACATCTCGAACTCGGCGGCGCGCTCGGCGAAGCCGGCCTGGAAGGCCTCGGCATCGAAGTCCTCGGCCTCGGGCCGGAACTCCGTGCGGATGAAGAAGCCCCCGCTCTGCCGATCGTCGAAGGTGTGCTGCTCGGTGATGTAGCAGCGGCTCTCCTTGAGGAAGCGGGTGACCACGTCCACGCTTCCCAGGCGGCTGGGGCACTGCGCCGCCAGGATCCAGCGGTTATTGTTATCTTGCATCTCGTTTCTCCCGAAAGGGCCGGCTTGCGCCGGCCCGTTGCTGTCACCTACCCACGCCGATGCCATACTCGGCGCCGGCATCCCGGATCCAGCGATAGAGGTAGTCGGCGAAGCTTCTGCGCAGCACCAGCTCATAGCGCTCCTCGCTGGGACGGCGCAGGATCAGGCTGGACTTGCCGAACACCACGCTGACCGCCTTGCCCACCGGGAAGCGGCTCGGGTGGACGTCGTAGTTGGTCGACTTCATCAGCAGCTCGCGGGCCTTTTCCCCCTCCAGGGAGACCAGGGTCTGGCCGCCACTGACATCGACGATGGCATAGTGGGCGTCGCCCAGGGCGTCGCGCAGCCGCTGCTCGAGCTCGAACTCCTCGCCACCGGGCACGATCACCAGCCACTCATCCGGCGACAGCCACTGAACGCTGCGCTCGCCGCTGGCATCCAACGCCAGCCCCAGGGGCTGGCCGGGCAGGCCGATGCCCAGCACCTTGCGCACGGCTTCGTCGAGGACGATGGCACCACCGCGCAGGATCAGGTGGCCCAGGAAGGCCTGCTCCTTGAAGAGGACCCGGCTGCCGGGTGTCGCGGCCGGCACGCTGCCCGTGTTGAACGCCACGGACAGCGGTGACTCCCTGGGAATCGAGGCGTCCGGATGGGTATTGAAGGTCGCAACCTTGCCGTAAGTGATATCAGACATGCTGACGCTCTCCCTTGGGATCGATGAATACGGGGCTGACGACCTCGACCTCATGGGCCCGGCCGTCCGGCATCGGCACATAGAGCTTCTCGCCCATGCGGTCGCGGCCGCCCTTGATCACTGCCAGGGCAAAACCGCTCTCCAGGTTCGGGCTGTAATAGCTCGAGGTCACATGGCCCAGCATGTCCATGGGAATGGGCTGATCCTTGTCGACGACGATGTGGGCCCCCTCTTCCAGCACCACCTTCGGGTCGACGGGCTTGAGCCCCACGAACTGCTTGCGGTCCTTGCGCGCCGTGTCCGGACGCGCCAGGGCACGCTTGCCGATCCAGGAGAACGGCTTGTCGTAGCCGATGGCCCAGTCCATGCCCAGGTCTTCGGGGGTCACCGAGCCGTCGGTATCCTGACCGGCAATGATCAGTCCCTTCTCGGCACGCAGCACGTGCATGGTCTCGGTGCCGTAGGGCGTCAGGTCGTACTTCTTGCCGTGCTCGAACAGGGTCTTCCAGACGTGCATGGCGTAGTTGGCCTGAACGTTGATCTCGTAGGCCAGCTCCCCGGTGAAGGAGATGCGGAACACCCGCGCCGGGACATCGGCCACCTTGCCGTTGCGCCAGTCCATGAACTTGAACTGCTCCCTGTCGAGATCGATATCGGTGATCTCGGAGAGCAGCTTGCGTGCGTCCGGGCCGGTCACGGTCATGGTCGCCCAGTGGTCGGTGACCGAGGTGAAATAGACCTGCAGTTCCGGCCACTCGGTCTGGTGCCACAGCTCCAGCCACTCCATCACGCCGGCGGCGCCGCCGGTGGTGGTGGTCATCAGGAAGTGGTTCTCGCCCAGGCAGCTGGTGGTACCGTCGTCCATCAGCATGCCGTCGTCCTTGCACATCAGGCCATAGCGCACCCGGCCCGGCGCCAGCTTGGCCCACTTGTTGGTGTAGACGCGACCGAGGAACTCCCGGGCATCCGGCCCCTGGATATCGATCTTGCCCAGGGTGGAGGCATCGAGGATGCCGACGCCGGTCCGCACCGCCAGACTCTCGCGGGCCACGGCTTCGTCCAGGGTCTCCAGCTTGCCGTTGACCTTGCGCGGGAAGTACCAGGGGCGCTTCCACTGGCCGACGTCCTCGAACTCGGCCCCCTGCTCCACGTGCCACTGGTGCAGGGCGGTGTAGCGCTCGGGATCGAACAGCTCACGGCAGTGACGACCGACGATGGCGCCGAAGGTGACCGGCGTATAGTTGGGCCGGAATACCGTGGTGCCCACCTCGGGAATCGACTTGCCGAGACAGCGCGCGGCGATGGCCATGCCGTTGATGTTGCCGAGCTTGCCCTGATCGGTGCCGAAGCCCATGGCGGTGTAGCGCTTGACGTGCTCGATGGACTCGAAGCCCTCCCGGGTGGCCAGTTCGATGGCCGCCGCGGTGACGTCGTTCTGCATGTCGACGAACTGCTTGGGCGCTCGCAGGGTCGGCTTCTCGTGGGGCACCTGATAGAGGGCACAGGCCTGGCCTTCGCGGATGGCATCAACCCGGGGCGGCACGATGGCGCTGGCGGACCTGCCCAGCGCGGCAAGCGCCTCGCACGCCTTGGCCGCACCGTCGGCCAGGCCCTCGGCCAGGTCATGCACGCCACGGGCGCTGCCGGCCGCGTGCACGCCCTTCACCAGGCTGGGCACGAAGCCGAGGATCTCGTCGTCCCAGGTGGGCCGCGCACCGGTGTGGGAGGCCAGGTGGATCACCGGGCTGTAGCCGCCGGAGCTGGCGATGGTGTCGCACTCCAGGACCTCGGCCTGACCGGTGACCTTGAAGGCCGCGGCATCGATGGTCGCCACACGGGCGCCGCTGACGCGCTTGTCGCCCCTGGCCTCGAGCACGGCCGCGCCCTCGATGATGCGGATGCCGCGGACCCGGGCCTGCTCGACCAGCTCACCGTCCGGATGACGGCGCGCATCGACGATGGCCACCACCTCGCGACCGGCATCGATCCAGTCCAGGGCGGCGCGATAGGCGTGGTCGTTGCTGACGGAGAGCACCAGCCTGTTACCCGGCACCACGCCGTAGCGGCGGATATAGGTGGAGACCGCCCCGGCCACCAGGTTACCCGGCACGTCGTTGTTGCCATAGACCAGCGGACGCTCATGGGCCCCCGTGGCCAGCAGCACCTGCCCCGCCCGCACCCGGTGCATGCGGGAGCGAGAGGGCCGGTAGCCGTCGACCGTCGGCGCGGTCTCACCGAGATGCTCGGTGCGCCGCTCGTGCAGGGTCACGAAGTGGTGGTCATGGTAGCCATTGGCCGTGGTGCGCGGCAGCAGGGTGACGTTGTCGTTCTCGGCCAGCTCGCCGATCACCTGCTCGGCCCACTGGGCGGCAGGCTGGTCGTCGAGCAGCTCACGGCTGGCGAGCAGCGAACCGCCCATCTCCTCCTGCTCGTCGCAGAGGATCACGCGCGCACCGGTCCGGGCGGCGGTCAGCGCGGCGGCGAGGCCCGCCGGGCCGGCACCGACCACCAGCAGATCGCAGTGCTGGTTGAGGTGGTCGTAGCTATCGGGATCGTTCTCCATCGGGCTGCGACCCAGGCCCGCCCCCTTGCGGATGACTTTCTCGTAGGTCATCCACATCGAGGCCGGGGCCATGAAGGTCTTGTAGTAGAAGCCCGGCGGCATGAAGCGCCCGCCCAGCTTGCCGACCAGGCTCATGACGTCGCGCTGCACGTTCGGCCAGCCGTTGGTGCTCTGCGCCGTGAGGCCCTCGAACAGCGCCTGCTGGGTGGC
>JAWWBV010000071.1:0-8984 GCA_033720795.1 Halomonas sp.
AGGGCCAGGGCCGGGGCGCTGCCGAGCAGCAGGCCGATGACGCCGAGGGTCAGCAGGGGGGCGCAGGAAGCTCGCATCATGACTCGGGGTCCTCGCGGGTGTCGGGCGGATGGTGGCCGCGCACATTGTCGGTCAGTCGGGCGCGGTTGTCATGGATCCAGGCATCGAAGCGCTCGCCGCGCATGCGCTGGGGCGGCTGGCGCAGCAGCGCCGGGGTCTCGCTCCAGGCGTGGCCGCGGTCGGCGTCGAAGTGCAGGATCTCGGTGTCGAGCTGCCAGCGCTCCGCCGGGGCCAGCAGGCGCGCGTCCCCGGTGAGGGTCAGCGGGTTGCCGCCCGCCCCCAGGGTGCCGTGGTCGCCGCTGGCCAGCCAGATCCGGCCCGACGTGTCGTAGAGCCGTCCCTGGGGTTGCTCGAGGCGGGTGACGTCGTCGTGGGGGGTATGGGTCAGGCGCGGCGTGTCGAGGCGCTGATGGGGCTGGCCCGTGGCATCGAAGCGCGTCAGCCGGGCGTTCTCCAGGTAGTAGTCGGGCTCGCCCGAGTCGCCGCCCGGGACCGGGCCAGGCAGCGGCGCCTCCTGCAGGTCGAGCAGGGCCAGCCCGCCGCCCAGGGCGAGCAGCAACAGCAGCAGTCCGGTGCGAAAGCCGGGGCGCGGCAGGCGCATGGCTCAGGTCGTGCCGTGCAGGTAGGTGTCGAGCACGGCGTCCCAGTGCCCCTGGGCCTGGAGCAGGGTGTCGCAGATCTCGCGCACGGCACCATGGCCGCCCACGGACTCGGTGACCCAGTCGGCATGCTTGCGGATATAGGCCGGCGCGCCGGGCACGCTGATGCCGACCCCGGCGCGCCGGATCGGCGCCACGTCGGGCATGTCGTCGCCGCAGTAGGCGGCCTGCTCGAGGTCGAGCCCGAGCCGGGCGCACAGCTCGCGCAGCACCACGAGCTTCTTCTCGGCCCCCTGGAAGACGTGCTTGATGCCCAGCGCGGCGGCGCGCTGGCTGACCATCGGCGAGTCGCGGCCGGTGATCAGCGCCACCACGATGCCGGCACGTTGCGCCAGCTTGATGCCATGGCCATCGTGGGTATGGAAGGCCTTGATCTCGACGCCATCGGCCTGGAAGTAGAGGCGGCCGTCGGTGAGTACGCCGTCCACGTCCAGGGCGAGCAGGCGGACGCGGCGCAGGCGGTCGACGAGTTGGCTGTCGAGCAGGGGGGAATCGAGGCTCATGGTGTCTCCAGCGGTCTGGGGCTTGGGATGGGCATACAGGGCGTCAGATGACGCCGCTGGCGAGCAGGTCATGCATGTGCAGGGCACCGACCGGGCGGCCGTCGGCATCGACCACGGCCAGCGCCGAGATGCGGTTGTCTTCCATCAGGCGGACCGCCTCGGCGGCCAGGGTGTCGGGGGCGATGCGCTTGCCGGGGCGGGTCATGACGTCGTCGACGGTGAGCCCCGAAAGGTCGCTGTGCTGGTCGAGGGTGCGGCGCAGGTCGCCGTCGGTGTAGACCCCGGCCAGGCGGCCGTCCTCGCCCACCACGCAGGTGAAGCCCAGTCCCTGGCGGGTGATCTCCAGCAGCGCATCGCGCAGCGGGCTGCCCAGCGGCACCGCGGGCAGCCGGTGGCCCTGGTGCATCAGGTCGGCGACCCGCAGCAGCAGGCGCTTGCCGAGGCTGCCGCCGGGGTGGGAGAGGGCGAAGTCCTCGGCGGTGAAGCCACGGGACTCGAGCAGCGCCACGGCCAGGGCGTCGCCCAGCGCCAGGGCGGCGGTGGTGGAGGAGGTCGGCGCCAGGTCCAGCGGGCAGGCCTCGCGCTCGACGCCGGCATCCAGGTGCGCGTCGGCATGGCGAGCGAGGGTCGAGCCGGGACGGCCGGTCATGCTGATCAGCGGCGTGCCCATGCGCTTGAGCAGGGGCAGCAGGGCGGTGACCTCGGCGGTCTCGCCGGAGTTGGAGAGCGCCAGCACCACGTCGCCGCGGGTGATCATGCCCAGGTCGCCGTGGCTGGCCTCGCCGGGATGCACGAAGAAGGCCGGGGTGCCGGTACTGGCCAGCGTCGCGGCGATCTTGCCGGCGATGTGGCCCGACTTGCCCATGCCGGTGACCACCACGCGGCCGCGGCAGGCGAGGATCAGCCGGCAGGCCTGGTCGAAGGCGTCGTCGAGACGCTCCGCCAGGGCCGCCACGGCCTGCTGTTCCAGTTCCAGGGTGCGGCGGGCACTGTCGCGCAGGAGGGAGGTGCCGGCCGCGGAGGGGGTGTCGTTGGTCATGGCGGTGATTGTTGCCCGTTGCGAGGTTTCACTCAAGGGGTCAGGCCGCGGGGGAGAGGCCGGTGCTCCCCAGCCAGGCGAGATAGGCGAGGTAGCCCAGCAGCAGCAGGCCGCCGGGGAGTCGCCCTAGCCGGCCGCGCCGGTTCCACAGCAGCAGGGCCCCCAGTGCCAGGGTCAGCAGCAGCATCACCGGGTAGTCGCGGCCGGCCGCCGCGGGGTCGGTGGCGCCCGGCGCCAGCAGGGCGGGCACGGGCAGCACGGTCAGCATGTTGAAGAGGTTGGAGCCGATGACGTTGCCGATGGCCAGGTCGTGGTGGCGCTTCAGCGCGCTGGCGACGCAGGCGGCGAGTTCCGGCAGGCTGGTGCCGATGGCCACCACGGTCAGGCCGATGATCAGCTCGCTGACGCCGAGTCCGCGGGCCAGCTCGCTGGCGCCCCACACCAGGGCGCGGGAGCTGGCGATCATGATCACCAGGGTGCCGACCAGCCAGGCCAGGGCCTGGCCCAGCGGCATGGCGGGTATCTCACCCGCGATCTCGTCGTCCGGGGTGTCGGCGCGGAACAGCCACCACAGGCTGAACACCAGCAGCACCAGCAGCAGCGCGCCGTCGAGGCGATCGAGGTGGCCGTTGGCCAGCGCGTAACCGGCCAGGCCCGTGGCGCCGAGCAGCAGTGGCAGTTCGCGACGCACGATCGAGAAGCGCACCGGGATCGGCACCACCAGGGCGGTCACGCCCAGCACCAGGGCGATGTTGGCGATGTTGGAGCCCAGCGCGTTGCCGACGGCGAGGTCCGGCGCGCCGTCCAGGGAGGCCATCACCGAGACCACGATCTCCGGCGCCGAGGTGCCCAGTGAGACGACGGTCATGCCCACCAGCAGGGTGCTCATGCCGGCCCGCCAGGCGGTGGCGGCGGCGGCCCCGACGAAGCGGTCGGCACTCCACAGCAGGCCGATGAAACCGAGCGACACGATCAGCAGGGGAACCAGCATGGCGAGATCCGGAGCGGGGAGTGAAGGGCGCACATTGAACATGGCGGGCCCCGGCGGTGCAAGGGCCCCTTCGGGGTGCTGGCGCCTCGGGGCATGGTTAGGATACGATGTTCGACAATGTTGCGAAGGATGCTGATTTGGCGAAGGAAGCTGATGCAATGACGGACTCCACCCTCGTGGAAGTGGAGAGCCTGCACTTCTCCCGTGGCGAGAAGGAGATCTTCCGCGGCGTCGATCTGGCCATCCCGCGAGGGCGGATCACCGCCATCATGGGCCCCAGCGGCACCGGCAAGACCACCCTGCTCAAGATGATCGGCGGTCAGCTCACGCCCGACGCCGGTCGCGTGTGCATCGATGGTCAGGACGTCCATGCGCTGTCGCGCCGGGACCTCTTCGGCCTGCGCAAGCGGATGGGCATGCTCTTCCAGAGCGGAGCGCTGTTCTCGGACCTGGATGTCTACGAGAACGTGGCCTTCCCGTTGCGGGTGCACACCGACCTGCCCGAGGCGATGATCCGCGACCTGGTGCTGATGAAGCTGCAGGCGGTGGGGTTGCGCGGGGCCCGCGGCCTGATGCCGTCGGAACTCTCCGGCGGCATGGCGCGCCGGGTGGCCCTGGCCCGGGCGATCGCCCTCGACCCGGAGCTGATCCTCTACGACGAGCCCTTCGCGGGGCAGGACCCCATCTCCATGGGGGTGCTCGTGCAGCTGATCAAGCGCCTCAACCAGGCCCTGGGGCTGACGGCCGTCATCGTCTCCCACGACATCAAGGAGACCCTGACCATCGCCGACTACGTCTACGTGATCGCCGACGGCCAGGTGATGGCGCACGGCACCCCGGCGAGCCTCGACGCGGACCGCGATCCGCGGGTCAGCCAGTTCATGCACGGCGAGCCGGATGGTCCGGTGCCGTTCCATTACCCGGCGATGGACTTCCATGCCGACATCCTGGGCACCGGGGGGCCGCGATGATCGAGCGAATTCGCCGCCTGGGGCGACGCGGCTGCGACGTGATGGAGTCCCTGGGCCGGGCCGGCATCTTCCTCGGGCAGTCGGCGGTGGGCGTTCCGAGCCGCGAGGGCCTGCGCCTGTGGGTGAGCCAGATGCACTTCGTCGGCGTGATGTCGCTGGCCATCGTGCTGGTCTCGGGGCTGTTCATCGGCATGGTGCTGGCCCTGCAGGGCTACACCATCCTGGTCGATTTCGGTGCCGAGCAGGCACTGGGGCAGATGGTGGCCCTGTCACTCCTGCGCGAACTGGGCCCGGTGGTGGCGGCGCTGCTCTTCGCCGGGCGGGCCGGCTCCGCGCTGACCGCCGAGATCGGCCTGATGAAGGCCACCGAACAGCTCACCAGCATGGAGATGATCGGCGTCGACCCGCTGCGGCGAGTGATCGCGCCGCGACTCTGGGCCGGCTTCGTGGCCCTGCCGCTGCTGACCATCGGCTTCAGCGTCGTGGGGGTCTGGGGCGGCCAGCTGGTCGGGGTCGAGTGGCTGGGGGTGTTCGAGGGCTCCTACTGGGGGAACATGCAGGCCAGCGTCGAGTTCTTCGATGACGTCGGCAACGGCCTCATCAAGAGCGTGGTCTTTGCCCTGGTGGTGACCTGGATCGCGGTCTTCCAGGGCTACGACCTGATTCCCACCTCGGAAGGCATCTCGCGTGCCACCACCCGCACGGTGGTCTATTCCTCGCTGGCGGTGCTGGGCCTGGATTTCCTGCTCACCGCCCTGATGTTCGGAGAGCTTTCCTGATGTTCGGAGCAAACGCATGAAGCGCAGCAAGACGATGGAGCTCGGGGTCGGCCTGTTCATGCTGGCGGGTATCCTGGGGCTGGTGTTCCTGGGGTTGCGCGTCAGCGGGCTCAGCCTGAGCGTGCCCAGCGAGACCTTTCGGCTCGAGGCCAACTTCGCCAACATCGGCGGCCTGAAGCCGCGCGCCCGGGTCACCATGGCCGGCGTCACCGTGGGACGGGTCGAGAGCATCGAGCTGGACACCGACTGGTACGATGCGAGGGTGGTGATGGAACTCGACGGCGAGCTGGAGGGGCAGCTGCCCGAGGACAGCACCGCGGCCATCCTCACCGCGGGCCTCTTGGGCGAGCAGTACATCGGGCTCTCGGTGGGCGGCGCCCCCGAGACCCTCGGCGACGGTGACACCGTGCGAGATACCCAGTCGGCCCTGGTACTGGAAGAGCTCATCCAGCAGTTCGTGACCAGCATGGTCAAGGAGTAACGACATGAAGACGATTTCCCTGCGCACCCTGTTCGCCGGGCTCTGCCTGCTGCTGGTGGCCCTGCCGCTGATGGCCGCCCCGTCCGACCAGCGTCCCGAGCAGATGATCCGCGACAGCATCGACGACCTGATGACGCGCATCGAGGGGCGCGAGGCCTACTTCGCCGATCACCTCGATGAGCTCGAGGTCATCGTCGACGACAGCCTCGAGGACGTGGCCGACTTTCGCTACATTGGCGCGAGCGTGATGGGGCGCTACTTCGGCAACGCCACGCCGCAGCAGCGCTCGCGCTTCGTCGAGACCTTCCGCAAGACGCTGATCGACACCTATGCCAAGGGGCTGGTGACCTTCGACTACCGCGAGATTCGGGTGCTCGACAACCAGCAGGCCTCGCGCTACGAGGATCAGGCCAGCGTGGCCATGGAGGTGGTGGCCAACGACGGCACCGTTTACCCGGTCAGCTACTCCCTGCGTCTGGATGATGGGCAGTGGAAGGTGGTCAACGTGATCGTCAACGGCATCAACCTCGGACTGACCTTCCGTAACCAGTTCGATCAGGCCATGCGCGATCAGGATCGCGATTACGATGCCGTGATCGATGGCTGGTCGCCCGAGCTTGCCGTCGAGGAGCTGGAGCAGGGCGGCAGCGCATGAGCGTGCTGCTCGAGCGACACGGCTCGCGCCTGGAGGCCGATGAGTGGCGCCTGGCGGTGACCGGGGAGGTCGGCTTCGAGGTGGCCACGGCGATGGCCGAAGCCGGCCGCGACTGGCTGGCGGCGCGGCCGGCAGGCAGCGAGGTGAGCTTCGACCTGAGCGGGGTCGGTCGCGTCAGCAGCGCGGCGCTCAGCGTGTTGCTGGAGTGGACGCGTCGGGCCCGCCAGGCGGACGTGCGGGTCGCGTGCGTATACCTCTCGCCACCCCTGGAGCGGCTGACCCGGGTCGCCGGGCTCGACACCCTGCTGCCTTTGGGGGCCGCCGAGGCCGCCTGACGGCGCGCGCCGCCTGGCGCCACCCCATCGCCAAGCGCGGTGCTTTTCTTTACCATGTTCTGCCACGACGGGACGCCCCGGCCTGCTATCACGGGCCCGTGGGCGTGTTCGCGACGATTCGATAAACCACAGGAGTGCCGGTTCCATGCAACCCAGTGACGTCAAGGCGCTGCTCGAGAACCGACTCGACGGCTGCGAGTTTCACATCCAGGGCGAAGGCTGCAATTTCCAGGTGGTCGCCGTGGGCGAGATCTTCGAGGGGCTCTCGCCGGTCAAGCGCCAGCAGATGATCTACGGTGCCCTGACCGAGGAGATCGCCTCCGGCGCCCTGCATGCGGTGAGCATCAAGACCTATACGCCGCAGCAGTGGCAGGCCGCCACCGACCAGCAGGGGGCCTGAGGGCGACCGTCCATGGACAAGCTGATCATTACCGGCAACGGCCCCGTCGACGGCGAGGTCTGGGTCAGCGGCGCCAAGAACGCCGCCCTGCCGATCCTCTGCGCGACCCTGCTGGCCGACGAGCCGGTGACCATCGGCAACCTGCCGCACCTGCAGGACATCACCACCACCCTGGAGCTGCTCGGCCATATGGGCGTCCAGCCGGTGATGGGCGACAAGATGTGCATCCAGCTCGACGGCTCCCAGGTGACCGACTGTCACGCCCCCTATGAGCTGGTCAAGAAGATGCGCGCCTCGATCCTGGTGCTCGGGCCGCTGCTGGCCCACTTCGGCCATGCCGACGTCTCGCTGCCCGGCGGCTGCGCCATCGGCTCGCGCCCGGTGGACCTGCACATCCACGGCCTGCAGGCCATGGGCGCCGAGATCAGCGTCGAGGGCGGCTACATCCGTGCCCGGGTCGATGGTCGGCTGCACGGCGCCACCATCTTCTTCGATACGGTCACCGTGACCGGCACCGAGAACCTGCTGATGGCGGCCACGCTGGCCCAGGGCACCACGGTGCTCGAGAACGCGGCCAAGGAACCCGAGGTGGTCGACCTCGCCGAGTGCCTGATCAAGATGGGCGCGACCATCCGCGGCCACGGCACCGACACCATCGTCATCGAGGGCGTCGAGCGCCTGCACGGCGCCTACCATGACGTGATGCCGGATCGCATCGAGACCGGCACCTTCCTGGTCGCCGCGGCGCTCTCCCGGGGGCGGGTCAGGGTGCGTCGGACCCGCGCCGACATCCTCGACGCGGTGCTGGCCAAGCTCGAGGAGGCCGGCGCCGTCATCACCCACGGCGATGACTGGATCGAGCTCGACATGCAGGGGCGGCGACCGAAGGCGGTCAACCTGCGCACGGCCCCCTATCCGGCCTTTCCCACCGACATGCAGGCCCAGTTCGTGGCCATGAACGCCGTCGCCGAAGGCAGCTCCCGGGTGGTCGAGACCATCTTCGAGAACCGCTTCATGCACGTGCAGGAGCTCAACCGCATGGGCGCCGACATCGCCCTGGAGGGCAACACGGCGATGATCACCGGCGTGGAGGCGCTCTCCGGCGCGCCGGTGATGGCCACCGACCTGCGGGCCTCGGCCTCGCTGGTGATCGCGGCGATGATGGCCGAGGGCGAGACCCTGGTCGACCGCATCTACCACATCGACCGCGGCTACGAGTGCATCGAGGAAAAACTGCAGCTGCTGGGCGCGCGCATCCGGCGCATTCCCGGCTGAGCCGACAACAGGCGAGACCCATGAGCAAGCAACTGATCCTGGCCCTCTCCAAGGGCCGCATTCTCGACGAGACCCTGCCGCTGCTGGCCGATGCCGGCATCACCCCGGCCGAGGACCTGGGCAAGAGTCGCAAGCTACTGTTCGACACCAACCTGCCGGACGTCAAGCTGGTGGTGATCCGCGCCACCGACGTGCCGACCTACGTGCAGCTCGGCGCGGCGGACCTCGGCGTGGCCGGCAAGGACGTGCTGCTCGAGCATGGCGTCGAGGGGCTCTATGAACCGCTTGACCTGGAGATCGCCCGCTGCAAGCTGATGACCGCCGGCATCACCGGGGCCGAGCCGGCCCGGGCGCGGCGCCGGGTGGCCACCAAGTTCGTCAACGTGGCGCGCCGCTACTACGCCGAGCAGGGCATCCAGGCCGAGGTGATCAAGCTCTACGGCGCCATGGAGCTCGCCCCTCTGATGAACCTGGCCGACGAGATCGTCGACATCGTCGATACCGGCAACACCCTGCGCGCCAACGGCATGGAGCCCCGCGAGCTGATCGCCCCGATCAGCACCCGGCTGGTGGTCAACAAGGCCGCGATGACCATGAAGCACGCCCGGCTCAAGCCGCTGCTCGCCCGTCTCAATGAGGCCGTGGCGGCGCGTCGCGACGACGCGACCCTGACGGCGTCGTAGCGCCCGGCCCGCGGCACCGCCGCGGGCGCCCGTTGTGATGGCCCCGATGCGATGAACCCTGATCCGAGAGGAAGCCTTGCCATGAGCGAATCCCCCACCGCCGGCGTCGACATCGCCCGGCTGTCGACCGAGCAGGACGACTTCGATGCCCGC
>JAWWBV010000072.1:0-8949 GCA_033720795.1 Halomonas sp.
CCACGCCGTGGTCAATGCCACCCGCGAGCTGTCGCTCGACTACCACGACGCCTACCTGCTGGCCGCCCTGGCGCCGCTGCCGCTATGGTCCTCCGCGATCGTGCTGCTGATTCCCAGCCTGCTGCTCAACGCCCTGGCGGTTCTGGTGGCGCTGGGCATCTCCTGCAGCCTGCTTTACCACGGCCTGCAGGCGCTATGTGAGCGCAACGACAACGACGTCAACACCATGTCGGCCACCTACACCATCATGGCCGCCGGTGTGCTGGCCTGGGGCGTGCTGATGGCCATCGTCTGGGCCTACTAACCCCCTGCGGCATTTTGCGCCAGCCCCGCGGGGTGACGGTGGCGACCTTGAAGATGTATTTTATATGCACCTTAAAAGACACCCCCTGACCGGAGCCCCGCCATGCTGACACCAGACCAGGAACGCCTGATCGCCGCCACCGCCCCCGTGGTGGCCGAGCATCTCGACCCCATCACCCAGCGCTTCTATCCGCTGATGTTCTCGCGTTACCCCGAGGTGAAGCCGCTGTTCAACGAGACCCACCAGCGCGACGGCGGTCAGCCCCGGGCGCTGGCCGGCGCGGTGCTCGCCTACGTGGGGCTGCGCGGGGATCCCCAGCAGGCGCGGGGCGCGCTGGGCACCATCGTCGGCAAGCACGTCGCCCTGGGCATCCAGCCCGACCAGTACCCCATCGTCGGCGAGTGCCTGATGGCCGCCATCGGCGAGGTGCTGGGCGAGGCGGTGACCCCCGATGTTGCCGCGGCCTGGAGCGCCCTCTACGAGGAGCTCGCCGGCCTGCTCATCGAGTTGGAGGACCACCGCTACCATGCCTTCGCGCAGCGCCCCGGCGGCTGGCGCGGCACGCGGCGCTTTCGCATCGCCAAGATTCGCCGCGAGAGCGCGGTGATCCGCTCCTTCGTGCTGGAGCCCGAGGACGGCGGCCCGGTGGCCGATCACGCGCCGGGCCAGTTCATCGGCGTGCGGCTGACCCTCGACGGTGAGCCTGTCTATCGCCACTACAGCCTGTCGGACGTGCCCACTGGCCGCTCCTATCGGATCTCGATCAAGCGCGAGCCCGAGGGCCGGGCGAGCCGGCACTTGCACGACGCCATGGCGGTGGGCGATGCCCTGGAGCTGCTGCCGCCCGCCGGCGAACTGACCCTGCGGGGAGGGGACGAGCCCCTGCTGCTGGCCTCCGGCGGCGTCGGCCAGACCCCGCTGCTGCCCATGGCGCGCCAGGCCCTGGCCGCGGGGCGCCGGGTGATCTACCTGCACGCCGCCCTGGACGCCGAGCACCACGCCTTCCGCGACGAGGTGGCGGCGCTGGCCGCCGAGCATCCCCAGCGGCTGCGGGCCGTGAGCGTGCACGAGCGCGGCACCGACGCCGACCATATCGGACGCATCGACCGCGACCTGCTGGCTCGCCTGCTGCCCGAGGGCGCCCGCTGCTACTTCGTCGGTCCCCAGGGCTTCATGACCGCCGTGGACGGGGCGCTGGCCGCGCTCGGCGTGCCCGACGAGCGTCGTCACTACGAGCACTTCGGCCCCTCGCGGCCCCTCGATGCCGCCTGAAGCGACACACGCCGCTTCCCCGATGCCCCGGAACACCGGGGCGTCGTCCTCTTCGGGCCAACGAGATGGACTCGCCCTTCAACTGCCCCGAGCCAGCAGCATCGCCTTGATATGACCGATGGCGCGCATCGGATTGAGGCCCTTGGGACACACCCAGGTGCAATTGGCGATCTGTCGGCAGCGGAACACGCTGAAGGGGTCGTCGAGCGCGGCCAGCCGCTCGTCCGTCGCAGTATCGCGGCTATCGATCAGGAAGCGATAGGCCTGGATCAGGCCCGCCGGACCGATGTACTTGTCCGGGTTCCACCACCAGGAGGGGCAGGCCGAGCTGCAGCAGGCGCAGAGGATGCACTCGTAGAGGCCGTCGAGCTTCTCGCGATCCTCAGGGCTCTGCCGCCGCTCGATGGACGTGGGCGGTTGGTCGTTGATCAGCCAGGGGCGAATCTTCTCGAACTGTCGGAAGAACAGCGTCTGGTCCACGGCCAGGTCGCGGATCACCGGCATGCCCGGCAGCGGACGCAGGGTCAGGGTATCGCCGCTTCCCAGCACCTCGTCCACCGGGGTAATGCAGGCCAGGCCGTTCTTGCCGTTGATGTTCATGCCATCCGAGCCGCACACCCCCTCCCGACAGGAACGGCGATAGGTCAGGGTAGGATCGCGCTCTTTCAGCGCTTCCAGCACGTCGAGCACCATGGCCTGTCGGAAGCGATCCTCGACCTCCAGAGCCGCCATCCTCGGCGATGCATCGGACTCGGGAAGATAGCGATAGACGTTGACCGTCAGCATGACGCTCCTCCTCACTGGACGTCGGCACCCCCTGTCGTCGAGACGGGGTATCGATGACTCTCGATCCATCGGCCATCAGCCCTCTCCCGGCAAGACGCTCGCCTGCTCATCCTTCATCATAGCCAGTTAATCGAGCCACCGCCCGATGGTCCAAATCGCCTCATGCCCCAGAACAGTCAATTTAAAATCAATGCATTACACGAAACATCACGACTAGCCTGAACAGCCTGGTCACTCGGAGAGTCATCATGTCGAATTCCCGGCCGTCATCCCTCGGCCCCGCCACCCGCGCCATCCATGGCCAGCGGCAGAAGGATGCCTTCGGCAGCCCGCACATGCCGATCTACGACACCACCACCTTCGCCTACCCGGATACTGCCGCCCTGCTGGAGGTGACCGAAGGACATCGGCAGGGTCCCCTCTATACCCGATACGGCCACAACCCGACGCTCTACGCCCTGGAGGAGACGCTGGCGGCACTGGAAGAGGCCGAAGCCGCCTGGGCCTTCGCTTCCGGCATGGGCGCCATCAGCACCCTGCTCCTCGCACACGGTCGCCGGGGTATCGCCTGCCTGGGTGAGGTCTATGGCGGCACCCTGAGCCTGCTCGAACGGCAGCTGCCGACACTGGGTATTGATACCCATCTACTCGATGGTCATGAGCCCGAGGCACTGGAGCAGCTGCTGGCATCCGGGGTGGGACTGGTCTATCTGGAGACACCCACCAACCCGACGCTACGCCTGATCGATATCGCGGCGGTGGCCGAGCAGGCCCATCACCATGGCGCCCTGGTGGCGGTCGACGGCACCTTCGCCACGCCGATCAACCAGAACCCGCTGGCGCTGGGCGCCGATATAGTCGTACACAGTGCGACCAAGTATCTGGGCGGGCACAGCGACCTCACCGCCGGGGCCGTGATGGGGAGTGCCGAGATGCTGGCGCCGCTGTGGCCCTGGCGCCAGAACCTCGGCACGGCGCTCTCGCCCCAGGCGGCTTCCCTGCTTTCGCGCAGCCTGCGAAGCCTGCCGCTGCGCATGCAGCGCCACAACGCCTCCGCCCAGACCATTGCCGAGGCGCTGCAGTCCCACCCTGGGCTTAGCCGAGTGCTGTATCCCGGCCTGGACTCACACCCCGGCCATACGCTGGCAAGGCGCCAGATGCGTGGATTCGGCGGCATGCTGACCCTCGAACTGGCTGGCGGTCGAGATGTGGCAGCCAGGGTTGCCGACCGGCTGGAACTCTTCGCCCTGGCTCCTAGCCTCGGCGGCGCCGAGAGCCTGGTCACCCAGCCCTGCACCACCTCCCACGCGGACATGACGGCGGATGAGCGGGCACGACGCGGCATCGGCGATGGCATGCTGCGGTTATCGGTCGGTCTGGAGGACGTCGAGGACCTGTTGCACGATCTGCAACGCGCCCTGGCCCCGCTGGATACGCGCCAATACTGACCCGCCCCTGGCACGCCTACTTGAGTCCCAACCGCCGGGCCAGCTTGTGCAGGTTGCTGGGGTCCAGTTCCAGGCGCCGCGCCGCCGCCGCCCAGCGGCCGTCACAGGCCTCCAGGGCCTCGCGGATCGCCCGGCGCTGGGCCTGCTCCACCCTCGCGCGCAGGCTCGATGCGCCGAGCTGGCCGGCATACTCCGACGCTTCCGGTGCGCGGCTCCCGCTTCCCTCGGGGACGGGCAGGTCAAGCCACTCGGGCACCAGGGTGATGATCTCGTCACGCCGCGCGCCGTGGCTCAGGGCCTTGATCGCCGCGCGGCTGATCACGTGCTCCAGTTCACGCACGTTGCCCGGCCAGGCATAGGCCAGCAGCATCTCCTCGGCCTCCGGCGAGAGGCGCAGGCTGCGTACCCCGAGCCGGGTGCGGTTGATCTCCAGGAAGTGGCCGGCCAGCACCAGCACGTCGCTGCCCCGCTCGCGCAGGGGCGGTATCGCCACCGGATAGACCGACAGGCGGTGGTAGAGGTCGGCGCGGAAGCTGCCCTCGCGTACCGCCTCGGCCAGCTGCCGGTTGGTGGCCGCGATGATACGCACGTCGACACGCCGCGGGACATCCTCGCCCAGGCGCTGTACCTCGCCCTCCTGCAGGGCGCGCAGCAGCTTGGCCTGGACCGGCAGCGACAGCTCGCCCACCTCGTCGAGCAGCAGGGTGCCGCCGTCGGCGGCCTCGAAGCGCCCGGCGCGCTCGGCGGTGGCGCCGGAGAAGGCCCCCTTCACGTGACCGAACAGCTCGCTCTCGGCCAGCGACTCGGGGAGGGCGGCACAGTTGACCTGCACCAGCGGCGCGGCGTGGCGAGTGGAGCGACGGTGGAGGCGGCGGGCGAAGAGCTCCTTGCCCACTCCGGTCTCGCCGCTGAGCAGCACCGGCAGGTCCGCCCCCGCCACCACCTCGAGTTCACGCAGCAGCCGTTGCAGTTCCGCGCTGTGGCCGAGGATATCGCGCGCCTCGGGCGCCGCCAGCGGCAGGCCGCTCTCCTGCTGGACCATGCGCAGGGCGCGCAGGTCACGCTCCAGGCGGCTGACCCGCACCGCCGCCTCGACCAGCAGCGCATAGCGTTCCAGGGCCGCCCGGTCGGCGGCGTCGAAGGTCCCCGCCTCCAGCGCATCCAGGGTCAGTGCCCCCCAGGGCTCGCCCTCCACGTGCAGGCTGATGCCCATGCAGTCGTGGACGTGCAGGGGCTGGCCGGGCTGCTGCTCCACCAGGCCATCGTAGGGGTCGGGCAGGCTGGCATCCGGCGGAAAGAGGGTGGTGCGCCGACTGGCGAGGATGGTGGCGAGGCGCGGGTGCTGGGCCACCTCGAAGCGCCGCCCCAGCGCCTCGCGCACCAGGCCGTCCACGGCCAGTGGCACCAGGCTGCCCTCCTCCAGGCGCAGCAGGCAGACGGCGCCGCAGCGAAAGCCCTCACGCAGGGTGCGCACCAGGCGCTGCAGGCGCACCGCACTGGGCAGGTCGGCGACCAGGTCCGCCAGCAGGGTCTCGTCGAGCATGGTGATATTCACCTTGAAGGGTTTTATCTACCCTAATCGAGCCGGGTATTTTTCACCATCCTGGGCTCGGCGTCCCATGAAACAGGCCACTGGAAACTGGCACGCCGCTTGCTTGATGTAGGTCGTCACCTACCTGACCAAGGAGCTCCTGCCATGAGCCTGATCGAACAGACCGTCGGCCGCACCGCCCTGACCCTGCCCGGCGCCACCCGGGTGTTCCGCGACCACAACATCGACTTCTGCTGCGGCGGCCGCCTCAGCCTGCGCGAGGCCGCCGAGCGCATCGGCCTGGCCCCCGAGGCGCTGGTGAACGCGCTCGAGGCGCTGCCGGCCGGGACCAGCGACGAGCGCGACTGGCAGTCGGCCAGCAACGACGAACTGATCGAGCATATCCTGACCCGCTACCACGACGTCCATCGCCAGCAGCTGCCCGAACTGGTGCGCATGGCCCGTCGCGTCGAGCAGGTCCACGGCGAGCGCGACACCTGCCCCAACGGCCTGGCCGATCTGCTCACCACGATCCACCAGGAGATGGAGAGCCACATGCAGAAGGAGGAGCAGATCCTCTTCCCGATGCTTCGCCGGGGCATGGGCGCCCAGGCCCAGGGGCCCATCGCGGTGATGCGCCACGAGCACGACGACCACGGCGAACACCTCGAGCAGCTGGCGGCGCTGACCGACGACATCACCCCGCCCAAGGGCGCCTGCACCACCTGGCGTGCGCTCTACACGGGGCTGCGTGAGTTCCGTGACGACCTGATGCAGCACATCCACCTGGAGAACAACCTGCTCTTCGAACGCGCCGGCTGACCCCGGCCGGCGCCCAGCCGCGACGCACCGCCGGGTGGCGGTGCGTCAAGGAGGCCACCATGAAAGCCATCGTGCTCGAACGCCTGCACGCCGACCACCATCGCTATGCGGCGCTGCTCTGCATCCTCGACCGCCAGCTGCATATCGCGGCCTGCGACGAGCTCCCCGACTACCGACTGCTGGCCAGGCTCTGCCACTACCTGACCCACCAGCCCGAAGAGTGGCATCACCCGGTGGAGGACACCCTCTTCGCCCGCCTGGCCGGCTGCCATGCCCAGAGCGCCGAGCTGCTCGCGGTGCTCTCCGAGGAGCATCGGCGGATCACCCGCGATGGAAACGAGCTCGAGAAGGCATTCCACCGTCACGCCGAACAAGCGCCACAGGCCGAGCTCGACGACAACCGGCTCAACCTGGCTCGCGCCTTCAGCGAGCTCTACCACCATCACCTGCATAGCGAGAACCGCCACATCTACCCGCTCATCGAGCGCTGTATCCCTGCCGCGGAGCTGGACGAGATGTCGCCCCCCATCCCGTTGGTGATCCCCGCCGAAGGCAGTCCCGGCTTCCTGACGCTTTACCGACAGATTGCCGACCACCACACCGGGTTACGCCTCGGCCACGGCGAGCAGGCCGACTTCTGCCCGCTCTGCGACGCCAGGCCGGCCCCCTCTTCGTGAGACAACCATCTGCCGATTACACGCTATCGCCCCCCATGGACATCCGCCCCTGGGGGCGCTCCGTACCCGCCTAGTCGCAACGGATTTCGCGGTCGTAATGGAAGGTCATGAAGACGATGCCCGGCGTCATCACCAGCCGCCAGGCCAGCTCGACGTCGTCGTCGAAGGCCTCGTCGAAGACGCGCACCGTGTCGACCAGGCACTCGAGCCAGAGCTCGTAGAGCGCCGGGCGGATATCCCGATGCGCCCGATCATGGCTGATCGCCACCTGCTGCAGGTAGTAGTCGGCGTGGCTCGAGGCGTAGAACGCCAGCAGGTGATAGAAGGCCTTCTTGAGTATCGCCTGCTGACGCGCCATGTCGGTATGGCGAAACTTCTCGGCGACCTCGGGCGAGGCGGCGAGGAAGCGGTCGTAGAAGGCCGCGAAGAAGGCCCGCCCCTCGACCTCGCGGTCGAGCACCCGCACGTAGCTCTCGTCGAAGAGGCGTTCGATGTCCATGGCCACCCCGCATGGTGAACGGGCCTGATCTCAGCCTAGGTCAGGCGCGCGGGCACGCCACGGCCGGGAGCCGAACGGTGGACAGGACATGACCTGGATCATATCGGTGGCGAATGCCGACCCGGCATGACGCCCGTCAAGGGCGGGGCCGGGAGGGTCGACTAGCATGGTCGGGTTTTCATCGAGAGGAGTCGCGCCATGGAGCTCGTCTGCCCCGCCGGCAACCTGCCCGCCCTGAAGCGCGCCGTGAACGAGGGCGCCGATGCCGTCTACTTCGGCTTCCAGAACACCACCAACGCGCGCCAGTTCGCCGGGCTCAACTTCACCGACAAGCGCGCCGGGGAGGGCATCGACTATGCCCACGCCCGGGGCAAGCGGGTGTTCTGCGCCATCAACACCTACCCGCAGCCGGACGGCTGGGCGATGTGGACCCGCGCCGTGGACCAGGCCGCCGAGCTCGGCGTCGACGCCCTGATCATGGCCGACATGGGGCTGCTCGACTACGCCGCCCGGCGCCACCCGGGTCTCGACCGCCACCTCTCGGTGCAGGGCTCGGCGACCAGCCATGAGGCCCTGCGCTTCTATCACGAGCAGTTCGGCATCAGACGCGCGGTGCTGCCCCGGGTGCTCTCCATCACCCAGGTCCGGGACCTGGCGAAGCAGAGTCCGGTGGAGCTCGAGGTGTTCGCCTTCGGCAGCCTCTGCATCATGGCCGAGGGGCGCTGCTACCTCTCCTCGTACCTCACCGGCGAGTCGCCCAACACCCGCGGCGTCTGCTCTCCGGCGGCCCACGTGCGCTGGGAGGAGACCTCCCGGGGGCTGGAGTCACGCTTGAACGGCGTGCTGATCGACCGCTACGCCGAGGGCGAGCGGGCCGGCTACCCGACCCTCTGCAAGGGGCGCTTCGCGGTCGACGGCGAGACCTACCACGCCATCGAGGAGCCCACCAGCCTCAACACCCTGGAGCTGCTCCCGGAGCTTCAGGAGCTTGGCATCAGCGCGGTGAAGATCGAGGGTCGCCAGCGCAGCCCCGCCTACGTCTCTAAGGTCGCCGGCATCTGGCGCCAGGCCCTGGACCGTGTCGAGCACGCCCCCGGGCACTTCCGCGCGGAGCCCGCCTGGATGGCCGGTCTCGGCGAGCTCTCCGAGGGCGCCACCACCACCCTGGGCGCCTACGAGCGCCGCTGGAAATAGGAGAGAGCCCATGTCCGCCCCCCCCACGCTCCAGCTGTCGCTCGGCCCGGTGCTCTTCTACTGGACCCGCGAGCAGTACGCCGACTTCTACCGCGCCGCCGCCGACTGGCCCGTCGAGACCGTCACCCTGGGCGAGTCGGTCTGCTCCCGGCGCCGCGACATGAAGCTCGACGACTGGCTGGGACTCGGCCGCGAACTCGCCCAGAGCGGCAAGCGGGTGGTGCTGGCGAGCCAGACCCTGATCGAGTCCGCGGCCGACCTGCGCGACCTGCGCTGGCTCTGCGACAACGGCGAGTTCAGGGTCGAGGCCAACGACCAGAGCGCGGTGCAGCGCCTGGCCGCCGCCGGGCTGCCCTTCGTCGCCGGGGCCGCACTCAACCTCTACAACCCGGCCTCGCTGGCCGTGCTGGCCCGCG
>JAWWBV010000073.1:0-8853 GCA_033720795.1 Halomonas sp.
CCGGTGCCCGAGGTGCGTGGCTATCGTCTCGACGAGCCGGCTCGCCTGACCATCGACCTGATGGACACGGCCAGCGCCCTGGAGCACCGCCGCGAGGAGCTCGGCATGGCCGGGGTCGAGCGGGTCACGGCCCTGGAGGCGGGATCACGCACGCGGCTGGTCTTCGAGCTGGAAGGCCCCTTGCCCTACACCACCCGCCAGCAGGGTGATCGCCTGCTGCTCGCCATCGGCGGCGCGGCGGCCCAGCCGGCCACGGCGACCCCGGCGACGACGACCGTATCGCGGACGGCGGCGCCCTCGACCGGGCCATCGACGCCGGTCGCGACCGAGGCCTATGGTCAGCCGCGCATCCAGGACATCGACTTTCGTCGCGGCGACGCCGGTGCGGGACGGCTGATCGTGACCTTCGACCGTTCCGGCGTGGATGCCCGGGTGCGTGAGAGCGGCCGGCGCATCGTCGCCGAACTGCGCGATGTCCGGCTGCCGGCCTCGCTGGATCAGGTCTACGACGTCAGCGATTTCGGCACCCCGCTCAAGCGCGTCACCCCGCGCGTCGGGCGCGACGGCGTGACCCTGGAGATCACGGGCGAAGGGCGATTCGCCATGCTCTCCACCCAGACCGGCCGTCAGCTGGTGATCGAGGCCGAGCCGGTCACCCAGGCGCAGCAGGAGGCGCGCGTCCGCGAGCAGTTCCCCTATACCGGCGAGCGCATCACCCTGAACTTCCAGGACATCGAGGTGCGCTCGGTGCTGGCGATCATCGCCGACTTCACCGGCCTCAACCTGGTGGCCAGCGACAGCGTCACCGGGCGCGTCACCCTCAACCTGCAGGACGTGCCCTGGGATCAGGCCCTGGACCTGGTGCTCAAGAGCCACGGCCTCGCCAGCCGCCAGGAGGGCAATGTCATCGTGGTGGCGCCGGCCGCGGAGCTGGCCAACCTGGAGCGCCAGGAGCTGGAGTCCCGCGAGCAGCTGGAGACCCTGGCGCCGCTGGAGACCGAGTACATCCAGGTCAAGTACGCCAAGGCAGGGGACCTGGCGGCGCTGCTGAGCAGCAGCACCGGCTTCGGACTGCTCACCGATCGCGGTCGGGTCGCCGTCGATCCCCGCACCAACACCCTGCTGGTGCAGGATACCGCCGAGCAGATCGATGCCATTCTCCAGACGCTGGATCAGTTGGACGTGGCGGTGCGACAGGTGCAGATCGAGGCGCGCATCGTCATCGCCCGGGACAGCGCCACCCGCGAGCTCGGGATCAACTGGGGGCTGTCGTCCCCGGACCGCATCGGCGATGGTCGCTTCGATGTCGCCGGAGCGGCAGGCGGCAGCGTGGGCAATGGCGGTCTGACCGTGGACATGGGGGGCACCGCCGCGTCGTCCACCGCCTTCAGCTTCGGCTACCTGTCCGGCGATATCCTGCTCGACCTGGAGCTGCGCGCCCTGGAGAGCGAAGGCAAGACCCAGACCATCTCCCAGCCCCGGGTCATCACCGCCAACCAGAGCACCGCGGTCATCAAGCAGGGCACCGAGATTCCCTACCAGGAGGCGAGCTCCAGCGGGGCCACCGACACGCAGTTCAAGGAGGCCGTGCTGGCGCTGGAGGTCACCCCGCAGATCACCCCCGACAATCGCATCATCATGGACCTGGTGATCAACAACGACACGGTGGGGGAGCTGTTCGGTGGCGTGCCCTCCATCGACACCAACGAGATCACGACCCAGGTGCTGGTGGATAACGGCGAGACCGTGGTGCTGGGCGGTATCCTCACGACGGAGGAAGCCATGAGTCTGCTCAAGACGCCCTTCCTGGGGGATCTGCCGGTGCTGGGGAATCTCTTCCGCTATACCGAGAACACCAATGATAAGGTAGAGTTGCTGGTATTCATCACGCCCCGAATACTGGACGACAACCTGGCCATTCGCTGATGCAGGCACTTCCCAACCTGATACTGATCGGCCCCATGGGGGCCGGCAAGAGCACCATCGGCCGCCTCCTGGCGGCCGAACTGTCACGCGAGTTCTACGACAGCGACCACGAGATCCAGGCGCGCTGCGGCGCCGATATCCCCTGGATCTTCGACGTGGAGGGCGAGGCGGGCTTTCGCGATCGCGAGACCCAGATGATCCGTGAGCTGACTCACTTCGAGCACGTGGTCATCGCCACCGGGGGCGGTGCCGTGCTGCGCGAGGAGAATCGTCGGGTGCTGCGCGAGAGCGGTACCGTGATCTACCTGCTCACCACCGTGGAGCAGCAGTTGCGGCGGACCGCCAAGGATCGCAATCGGCCACTGCTGCAGCGCCCCGACAAGGAGGCCGTGCTGCGCGACATGTTCGCCCTGCGCGACCCGCTCTACCGTGCCACCGCCGATATCGTGGTGCGCACCGATCGTCGCGGCCCGCGGGCCGTCGTCAACGAGATCGTGCGGCGCGTGACGCGCCTGGTCGATCCCCTGCAATGCAAGGCCTGAGCCCATGACCGAGTCTCCCGCCGTCCCGTCCACCCTCGAGGTGGCGCTGGGCGATCGCAGCTACCCCATCCATATTGGCCCCGGCCTGCTGGGCGACCCGCAGTGGCTGGCGCCGCACCTGGCCGGTCGCCAGGTCATGGTGGTCACCAACGAGACGGTGGCGCCGCTCTATCTCGAGAAACTGACCCGGGGGCTCGCCGACGATCTCGAGGTCCGCACCCTGGTGCTGCCCGACGGCGAGGCCACCAAGACGCTTTCCCACGTGGAGCGGATCTGGGACGCCCTGCTGGCCGCCGGCTTCAATCGCCGCTGCACCCTGATCGCCCTGGGCGGCGGGGTGACCGGCGACATGGTCGGCTTCGCCGCCGCCTGCTACCAGCGCGGCGTGGCCTTCGTGCAGGTGCCGACCACGCTGCTCGCCCAGGTCGACTCCTCGGTGGGCGGCAAGACCGGCGTGAACCATCCCCGCGGCAAGAACATGATCGGCGCCTTCTGGCAGCCCCGGGCGGTGCTGATCGATACCGATACCCTGGCCACGCTGCCGCCCCGCCAGCTCTCGGCGGGACTCGCCGAGGTGATCAAGTACGGACTGATCCGCGACGCCGACTTCCTGGCCTGGCTCGAGGACGAGATGACGGTGCTGCGCCGCCTCGACGCCGGCGCCCTGACTCGCGCCATCGAGCGCAGCTGCGCGCTCAAGGCCGAGATCGTCGCCGAGGACGAGACCGAGCAGGGGGTCAGGGCGCTGCTCAACCTGGGCCACACCTTCGGGCACGCCATCGAGGCGCACCAGGGCTATGGGCACTGGCTTCACGGCGAGGCGGTCGGCGCCGGCATGCTGATGGCCGCCGAGCTGTCGTGTCGCCTGGGCTGGCTCGGCGAAGCCGAAGTGGCTCGTGTGCGGACGATCCTCGAGGCCGCCGGCCTGCCGCTGGCGGCCCCGGCCGAGATGGGAGTGGACGACTTCCTCGCCATCATGCGCCTGGACAAGAAGAACCTCGACAGCCGCCTGCGCTTGATCCTGCTGCGTGCGCTGGGTGATGCCTGCATCCATGACGAGACGCCGCCGCCGACCCTGGCCGCGCTGATCGAGGCCTTCCCGCGCCGCTGAGCCGCCAGCGCCCCGACTCGATATCCGCCTTGTTCGACGCCCGCCCTCGTGCGGGCGTCGTCGTCTGCGGACCGCGTGGCGTCTCGCGTGGCGCTTCCTTTAAACCATCTGCATGCCTTATGCCGGATCGGCATGGCAAATTCCGGGTGGTTGCGACTAAAGTCTAACGGTCTTCGCTTGTCGTTGAAGAATCGTTTCCTGGCTGTGCAAGCCTTTGAGTTAGCGAGTTTTTTTGCCGGGCTTGCCGTGCAAGTGGCGGATTTGCAGAGGTTTTTGATGGGGGTGTCGGGGAGGGATGATTGCGTGACGGGGGCGCCTCTGGCTATGCTGGTCGGCCTTTTGCAGAGCAGTCCTCGCTCCCGCAAGGAGCGACATAAAAAAAGAAAAACCAAGAACAATATCATGAGATGACTGCCAAAGAAACCATTTAACCCGAGGCACGCCCATGAACAGAGGTCTTCACCAGCCCGGCGAGTTCCGTGACAACTGCGGCTTCGGCCTGATCGCCCATATGGAGGGCCAGGCCAGTCACGACCTGCTCAAGACCGCCATCGAGTCACTGACCTGCATGACCCACCGTGGCGGTATCGCCGCCGACGGCAAGACCGGCGATGGCTGCGGGCTGCTGCTGCAGATGCCGGATGCCTTCATGCGTGAGGTGGCGAAGGAGGCGCTGGGCGTGACGCTGGGCGAGCACTATGCCGTCGGGGCCATCTTCCTGCCCGACGACGACGCCCGCGAGGCCCACGGCCGTGAGACCCTCGTCGCCGAGCTCGAGGCGCGCGGCCTGCGGGTGGCGGGCTGGCGCGAGGTCCCGGTGGACCCCAGCGTCTGTGGCCCCATGGCGCTGGACTGCCTGCCGCGCATCCGCCAGCTGTTCGTGGAGCCGGGCGCCGAGAGCAGCGACCGCTTCGACGTCGATCTCTTCATGGCGCGCCGCCGTGCCGAGGAGAGGCTGCGTGACGAGCCGGACTTCTACGTCTGCTCGCTCTCCGCCGAGGTCGTCTCCTACAAGGGCCTGGTGATGCCGGTGGATCTGCCGGCCTTCTATCGCGACCTGGGCGATGAGCGCCTCGAGACCGCGATCTGCGTCTTCCACCAGCGCTTCTCCACCAACACGGCGCCGCGCTGGCCGCTGGCCCAGCCGTTCCGCCTGCTGGCCCACAACGGCGAGATCAACACCGTCGAGGCCAACCGCGGCTGGGCGAACTCGCGCAAGGAGAACTTCCTGAGCGAGCGGCTGCCGGAGATCGCCGAGCTCGACGAGATCGTCAATACCACCGGCTCCGACTCCTCCAGCATGGACAACATGCTCGAGGTGCTGCTGACCGGCGGCATGGAGCTGCACCGCGCGGTGCGCATGATGGTGCCGCCGGCCTGGCAGAACGTCGAGCTCATGGACGCCGACCTGCGCGCCTTCTATGAATACAACTCCATGCACATGGAGCCCTGGGACGGCCCGGCCGGGGTGGTGATGACCGATGGCCGCCAGGCGGTCTGCATGCTCGACCGCAACGGCCTGCGCCCGGCGCGCTGGGTGATCACCAGGAACGGCTATATCACCCTGGCCTCCGAGATCGGCACCTACGATTACCGGCCCGAGGACGTGGTCGCCAAGGGGCGGGTCGGCCCGGGCCAGATCCTCGCCGTGGACACCGAGACCGGCGAGGTGCTGCATACCGCCGACATCGACCAGCGCCTGAAGGCCGCCTATCCCTACAAGCGCTGGCTGAAGCAGGAGGCCCAGTACCTCGAGTCGGCGTTGACCGAGCTCGCCAACTTCCATTCCATGGACGCCGACGCCCTGCTCGTCCAGCAGAAGATGTTCCAGGTCAGCTTCGAGGAGCGCGACCAGGTCCTGCGCCCGCTGGCCGAGAGCGGCCAGGAAGCCGTGGGCTCCATGGGCGACGACACGCCCATGGCGGTGCTCTCCGGCAAGCAGCGCCTGCTGACCGACTACTTCCGTCAGAAGTTCGCCCAGGTCACCAACCCCGCCATCGATCCGCTGCGCGAGGCGATCGTGATGTCGCTGGAGACCTGCATCGGCGCCGAGCTCAACGTCTTCAAGGCGACCCCGGAGCACGCCCACCGCATCATCCTGACCACGCCGGTGCTCTCGCCGCGCAAGTTCGCCGCGCTGATGCACCAGGACGACCCGGCCTTCACGAGCCAGGTCCTGAAGCTTGGCTACGATCCCCAGGAGAGCGGCCTCAAGGGGGCGATCCATGCGCTCTGCCGCCGGGCCGAGCAGGCCGTCCACGACGGCAAGGTGATCCTGGTGCTCTCGGACGCCGAGCTGGACAAGGGCCAGGTGCCGATTCATGCGGCGCTGGCCGTGGGCGCCGTGCACCATCACCTGGGCCGGCTGGCGCTGCGCCCGCGCTGTAACCTCGTGGTCGAGACCGGCTACGCCCGGGATGCCCACCAGATGGCGGTGCTGTTCGGCGTCGGTGCCACCGCGGTCTTCCCGTGGCTGGCCTATCAGGTGATGGCCGACATGCACCAGGTGGGCGAGCTGGTCGGCAACCCCGCCGACGCGCGCGAGAACTACCGCAAGGGCCTGCAGAAGGGGCTCTACAAGATCCTCTCCAAGATGGGCATCTCGACCCTGGCTTCCTACCGTGGCTCCCAGCTGTTCGAGGCGGTGGGGCTCTCCTCGGAGGTGGTTGATCTCTGCTTCACCGGCATGGCGTCGCGCATCGAGGGCACCGGCTTCAGCGAGCTGCAGCTGCAGCAGGAGCTGCTGGGTCGCGAGGCCTGGACGCCGCGCAAGGGCATCGCCCAGGGCGGCCTGATGAAGTACGTCCACGGCCACGAGTACCACGCCTACAACCCCGACGTGGTCACGGCGCTCCAGGAGGCGGTCCAGGAGGGCGACTACGCCAAGTGGAAGAAGTTTGCCCGGCTGGTCAACGAGCGCGATCCGGCCACCCTGCGTGACCTGCTCGCCCTCAAGCCGGCCGCCGAGCCGCTGCCCCTGGAGGAGGTCGAGGCGATCGAGGACCTGCTGCCGCGCTTCGACAGCGCCGGCATGAGCCTCGGCGCCCTCTCGCCGGAGGCCCACGAGGCGCTGGCCCAGGCCATGAACGAGGCCGGCGGGCGCTCCAACTCCGGCGAGGGGGGCGAGGACCCGGCGCGCTACGGCACCATCAGAAGCTCCAAGATCAAGCAGATCGCCTCCGGGCGCTTCGGCGTGACGCCGGCCTACCTGGTCAACGCCGAGGTGCTGCAGATCAAGGTGGCCCAGGGCGCCAAGCCCGGCGAGGGCGGCCAGCTGCCCGGCGGCAAGGTCAACGAGCTGATCGCCCGGCTGCGCTACTCGGTGCCCGGCGTGACCCTGATCTCGCCGCCGCCGCACCATGACATCTACTCCATCGAGGACCTGGCGCAGCTGATCTTCGATCTCAAGCAGGTCAACCCGGACGCCCAGGTCTCGGTGAAACTGGTCTCCGAGCCCGGCATCGGCACCATCGCCACCGGCGTGGCCAAGGCCTACGCCGACCTGATCACCGTCTCCGGCTACGACGGCGGCACCGCGGCGAGCCCGTTGACCTCGATCAAGCACGCCGGCAGCCCCTGGGAGCTGGGCCTGCCCGAGGTGCACCAGGCACTGCGCATCAACGGCCTGCGCGACAAGATCCGCCTGCAGACCGACGGCGGCCTGAAGACCGGCCTCGACGTGGTGAAGGCGGCGATCCTCGGCGCCGAGAGCTTCGGCTTCGGCACCGCGCCGATGGTGGCGCTGGGCTGCAAGTACCTGCGCATCTGCCACCTCAACAACTGCGCCACCGGCGTGGCCACCCAGATGCAGTACCTGCGCGACGAGCACTTCCGCGGCACCGTCGACATGGTCAAGCACTACTTCCGCTTCATCGCCGAGGAGGTGCGCGAGCTGATGGCCCTGCTCGGGGTGCGACAGCTGACCGACCTGATCGGCCGCACCGACCTTCTGGAGGTGCTCGAGGGCGTCACCGCCTCCCAGCGCAAGCTCGACCTGTCGGGGCTGTTGGGCAACGACTTCGTGCCCGAGGAGGCCCCGCAGTTCTGCCGGGTGAACCGCAACGTGCCCCACGATCCGGGCGCCAAGAACCAGGAGGTGCTCGAGGCCCTCGCGGAGGCCATCGAGGCGAAGTCCGGCGGCGAGTTCGACTTCACCATCACCAACTGCGACCGCTCGGTGGGCGCGCTGATCTCCGGCGCCATCGCCAAGCGCTACGGCGAGGCGGGGCTCGAGGAGGCCCCGGTCACCGCCCGCTTCACGGGCGTGGCCGGCCAGAGCTTCGGGGTATTCAACGCCCGCGGCCTGCACCTCTACCTGGAGGGCGATGCCAACGACTACGTGGGCAAGGGCATGAACGGCGGCCGGGTGGTGATCGTGCCGCCGACCGGCAGCGCCTTCCAGAGCCACGAGACGGCGATCATCGGCAACACCTGCCTGTATGGCGCCACCGGCGGCAAGCTGTTCGCCGCCGGTACCGCCGGCGAGCGCTTCGCCGTGCGCAACTCCGGCGCCCATGCGGTGATCGAGGGCGCCGGCGACCACTGCGGCGAGTACATGACCGGCGGCATGGTCTGCGTGCTGGGCGAGGTGGGCGTCAACTTCGGCGCGGGCATGACCGGCGGCTTCGCCTACGTGCTCGACGAGGACCGCACCTTCGTCGACAAGTACAACCATGAACTGGTGGAGATCCACCGGGTGAACACCGAGGCCATGGAGGCCCATCGGCGGCACCTGCGGGAGGTCATCGAGGAGTTCGTCGCCGAGACCGGCTCCGAGCGCGGTCAGGCGATCCTCGAGGATTTCAGCGACTTCATTCGTCACTTCTGGCTGGTGAAGCCCAAGGCGGCGAGCCTGAGCAGCCTGCTGGCCGAATCCCGTCGGCGTCCCGAGTAAGCCAGGCAGAGAGGAGCAGAGACCATGGCCAACCGTTTGAGCAACGATTTCCAGTTCATCGACGTGGGTCGCCAGGACCCCGACAAGAAGGCGGCACGGACCCGGGCGCGGGAGTTCGCCGAGATCTACGAGCCCTTCAAGCCCCAGGAGGCGGCCGGGCAGGCGCATCGCTGCCTGCACTGTGGCAACCCCTACTGCGAGTGGAAGTGCCCGGTTCACAACTACATTCCCAACTGGCTGCAGCTGGTCAGCGAGGGCAACATCCTCGAGGCGGTGGAGCTGTGCCACAAGACCAACTCGCTGCCCGAGGTCTGCGGGCGCGTCTGCCCCCAGGATCGCCTCTGCGAGGGCGCCTGCACCCTCAACGACGGCTTCGGCGC
>JAWWBV010000074.1:0-8789 GCA_033720795.1 Halomonas sp.
AGTCCTCATTGATGAAGCGCTGGCCGCGGGTATTCACGAAGATGCCCTTGACCAGGGAGGCCGGCGGGAAGAACGGCAGGGTGGCGAAGAACTCCTGCATGTTGAGGGTCGCACCGCCGACGCTCATGCCCATGCGGATGCCGACGCCGTCGTCGTGGCCACCGCTGACCACCTGGCGGCAGGACAGCGCCTCGGGGACGAAGCGCTCCACCATCTCGCGGTTGGTGATGAAGCCACCCGCGCACAGCACCACGCCGCCGCGGGTGCGCACGTACTGCACGCGCCCGTCGAGCCGGACCACCAGGCCGCACACCGCGCCCTCGGCGTCGACGATCAGGCACAGCGCCCGGGCGCCGAGATGCACCCGGGCGCCCGCCGCCTCGGCCCGCTCGCAGAGTGCCTGCATCAGCACCTTGCCGCCGCCCCAGCCCACATGCTGGGCGGTATGGCCCCTGGGCGCCGGCGCGGCCCGGTCGCGAAACGGCCAGGCCTGCTCGCTGCCCGACCACAGCAGGGTATCGTCGGTGGTCGGCTCGATCCACTTGCCCGGCAGGTAGGTGCCCTTGAAGGGCACGCCCTGGGCCTTGAGCCACTCGAAGTGCTCGACGCCGTGGCGGGCATAGAGCGCCACCCGCTCGGCGTCGGCGCCCGGGCCGCCGGCCATCGTCAGGTAGCGCTCGAAGGCCTCGGTGGTGTCGGGGAAGTCCGCCGCGCGCTGCACCTCGGTGCCGCCGCTGCCGCCGACATAGACCTCGCCGCCGGACCAGGCGGCGCTGCCGCCGCCCGCCGAGGCGACCTCGAACACCGCCACCTCGGCCCCCGCCGCCCGGGCCTCGAGGGCCGCGCAGCTGCCCGCCGCGCCGAAGCCGACGACCGCGACGTCGGTCTCGATGTCCCAGCCCGGCACCGTCTCGAGGCGACACGGCCGGGCCGGTGTGTAGTCGCTCATGACTCTATTCTCCGTCTAGCGCCCTCGCGGCAGCCCCTGGCCGAACTGGGCGATCAGCTCGCGCTGGATCTCGTTGGTGCCGCCGCCGAATGTCAGGGTCACCGCGGCGCGCACCTCGTACTCCAGCTCGCCGAGCAGCAGCGCGGCGGCAGAGCCCTCGCGCACCAGCGCCCCGCTGCCGACCACCTCGGTCAGCCGCCGGAGGATCTCGACGGTGGACTCCGAGCCGTAGACCTTGGTGATCGAGGCCAGGGCCACGTCCATCTGCCCCGCCTCCAGGTCGGCGGCGATGCGGAAGTTGATCAGCCGCATGGCCTCGATCCGCGCGTAGCACTCCGCCAGGGCGCGCTGCACCCAGGGCCTGTCGATCGCCCGGCGGCCCTGCTCGTCGGCGCTGCGCGCCCACAGGAAGACGCGGCGGAAGAGCCCCGCCACCTTGTCGGACCAGGACCCGAGCCCCAGGCGCTCGTGGTTGAGCTGGGAGGTGATCAATCGCCAGCCGCCGTGCAGCTCGCCGACCAGCATCTCACGGGGCACCCGCACGTTGTCGTAGTAGGTGGCCGTGGTCGGGTTGCTGCAGGTCGGGATCGGCGTGCAGGAGAAGCCCTCGGCTTGCGTGTCGAGGATCAGGATCGAGATGCCCTTGTGGCGCGGGCGCTCGGGATCGGTGCGCGCCGCCAGCCAGATGAAGTCGGCGGCGTCGGCGCCCGAGGTCCACAGCTTGTTGCCGTTGACCACGAAGTGATCGTCCTCGAGGCGCGCCGAGGTCTTCAGCGTCGCCAGGTCCGAGCCGGCGTCGGGCTCGGAGTAGCCGATGGCGAAGTGGATCTCGCCGGCGGCGATGCCCGGCAGGAAGCGCTCCTTCTGCAGCTCGGTGCCGAACTCCATCAGCGCCGGGCCCACGGTGCTGATGGTGACGAAGGGCAGCGGCGCCCCGGCGATGTTGGCCTCCTCGAAGAAGATCAGCTGCTCGGTGGCGGCGAAGCCCTGGCCGCCGTGCTCTTTCGGCCAGCCCACGGCGAGCCAGCCGTCCTTCCCCATCTGGCGCACCACCTGGCGGAACTCGTCGCCGCCCTCCTTGCCGCGCAGCCGCTGGCGCAGCTCCGGGGTCATCAGGCCGGTGAAGTAGTCGCGCACGCGGCGGCGCAGGTCGTGCTGCTCGGCTGTCAGATCGACAAACATGGTGCTCTCCTCATGCCGTTCCCAGGATCAGGCCGCTGGTGGGCACGCCGGTGCCGGCGGTGACCAGCACGTTCTCCACGTCGTCGACCTGGTTGACCGCGGTGCCGCGCACCTGGCGCACCGCCTCGGCCACGCCGTTCATGCCGTGGATGTAGGCCTCGCCGAGCTGGCCGCCGTGGGTGTTGATCGGAAGCTTGCCGCCCCGGGCGTGATGCCCCTCGCGGATGAACTCCTTGGCCTCGCCGCGCCGGGCGAAGCCGAACTCCTCGAGCTGGGGCAGCACGAAGGGGGTGAAGTGGTCGTAGATGATCGCGGTCTGGAAGGCCTCGGGCCCCAGCCCCGACTGGGCATAGAGCTCGCGGGCCACCACGCCCATCTCCGGCAGGCCGGTGATGTCGTCGCGGTAGAAGGAGGTCATCACCTGCTGGCCGTCGGCGATGCCCTGGGCGCCGGCCTTGATGGTCACCGCCTTGCCGGGCAGGTCCCGGGCGCGGTCGGCCCGGGTGATCACCATGGCCACGGCGCCGTCGGACTCCTGGCAGCAGTCCAGCAGGTGCAGCGGCTCGCAGATCCAGCGCGAGGCCTGGTGGTCGGCCAGGGTGATCGGCTTCTCATAGAAGAAGGCGTCGGGGTTGGTGGCGGCGAAGTCCCGGGCCGCCACGGCCACCCGGCCGAAGTCCTCGGAGGTGGCGCCGTAGGCGTGCATGTAGCGCCGGGCGAACATGCCCACCCAGGCCGCCGGCGTGTGGAAGCCGTGGGGCATGTACCAGCCGTAGTTGACGTTCTCGAAGATCGGCGTGGAGGCGAAGCCGTAGCTGCCGCTGCCGAAGCGGTACCAGGAGCGCTCGTTCATCGCCCGGTAGACCACCACGGTATCGGCCGCGCCGGTGGCCACCGCCATGGCGGCATGCATGATCGGCGCGCAGGCCGCACCGCCGCCGTGGGGCACCTGGGAGAAGAAGCGCACCTGCTTGCAGCCGAGCAGGCGGGCGATCTCGTACTCCGGCACCTTGTCCACGGAGTAGGAGCTGAAGCCGTCGACCTCCGAGGGGTCGATGCCGGCGTCCTCGAGGGCCGCCAGGGTCGCTTCCATGGCCAGGCGCAGCTCGGTGCGACCGGAGTTCTTGGAGAACTCGGTGGTGCCGAGGCCGACGATGGCGGCGCGGCCGCCGAGTGAAGCGTCCATCATGGCGTCTCCTCCCTGTGAGCCGGCAGCACGACGCTGACCGTGCCGGTGACGTGCTTGCCCAGGCCGTTGCGGCCCTGGAAGGCGACCTCGAGGCGACGATGCTCGGCGTCGCACTCGGTCACCTCGCCGCTGAAGGTCATGGTGTCGCCCGGGTAGTTGGGCGCGCCGAGCTTGAGGCGTAGCGCCGAGAGCCGCGCTCCCGGGCCCGCCCAGCCTTCGACGTAGCGCTGCACCAGGCCGTTGGTGGTCAGGATATTCATGAAGACGTGGGGCGAGCCGAGCTCGCGGGCCGCGTCCTTGTCGTGGTGCCCGGGGAAGTAGTCCCGGGTGGCGATGGCGCCACCGGCGATCAGCGGCACGGTGATCGGGATCGCGAGCTCCGGCAGCGTCTCGCCGGGTCGCACGTCGTCAAGGCGTCGGGTGTTCGTCGAGGTCATATTTCCATCCCAGGGTGTCATGGTGGGCCAGCCAGTCGCCGAGGCTGTCGAGGGCGGCACTGGCGCCGCCCAGCTCGATCCCCAGGGCACGACTCCAGTACAGGTAGCGATAGATCGGATAGGTCAGGTCCACGCCGGTGCCGCCGTGGACATGCTGCGCCTTGTGGCCGACCAGGTGGCCGGCCTCGCAGGCCAGGTAGGCGGTGGCGCGAGCCTCGGCGGGCGCCGCGAGGCCGGCATCGAGCCGGTAGCAGAGCTGCCAGAGCGACGAGCGCAGCGCCTCGACGGCGATCTGGGCGTCGGCCATGGTCATCTGCACCGCCTGGAAGCTGCCGATGGCGCGATCGAACTGACGGCGCTCGGCGATGTAGGCCACGGTCTGGCGGATCTGCGCCTCGCTGACGCCGAGCTGCTGGGCCGCCAGGGCTGCGGTGACCCGCGCCTCGAGCCAGCCCAGTGCCGCCTCGGGCAGCACCCGGGAGGCGGCGATGATGGCGCCATCGAGCACGAGCTCGGCCACCGCCTCGCCGTGGGTCAGCACGCCCGGACGGCACTCCACACCCGGCTCGCGGGGGTCCAGCCACACCAGGCGCACGCCCTCGGGGAGCGCCACCGGCACCAGGGCCACGGCGGCCTGCTCCGCCAGCGGCAGGGTGGCGACCCGGCCGGTCAGCCGCCAGCCGTCGGCATGGGGCTCGCCTCGCAGGCCGAGGCCGCGTCCGCCGTAGAGGTCGTGCAGCGACAGGGTGAAGAGCCGATGGCCGGCGGCCGCGGCCTCCACCAGGGGCCGATCGGCGGCGTCGCCGAACTCCGCCAGGGTGGCGGCGGCCAGCTGATGGCGCCACAGCGGCACCTGGGCCAGCACCTCGCCCTGGGCCTGCATCACCAGCATCAGCTCGGTGATGCCCAGGCCGCTGCCGCCCACTGCCTCGGGCAGGGCCAGCGCCTGCAGGCCGGTTTCCAGGCAGTCCTGCCAGAGCGCCGCCATGTAGGGCGAATCATCGGCCTCGAAGGCCTCGAGCCGCTCGACGCTGCCGTGGTCGGCGAACAGGCCCCGGGCCATGTCGGCGATGGCGCGCTGCTCCTCGTTCAACGAAAAGTCCATGTCTCCTCCTGACTAGTCGGCCGCGACGCGCGCCGCCGCGGGCCGGAACAGCGGCAGCGTCAGGTCGTCGTCGAAGGTACGGAACTCGAGCTCCAGGCGCTGACCGATCTCGAGGGTCTCGGGGTCGACGTCGACCAGGCCGGCGATCAGGCGCACGCCCTCGTCGAGTTCGATCAGCCCGATGGGATTGGGATGGTCGAAGGGCGGCACCTCGGGGTAGTGCATCATCACGAAGGAGTAGAGCTGGCCCTTGCCGCTGACCGAGACGCTGTCGAGCTCGAAGGCGTGACAGTGCGCGCAGACCGGTCCCGGCGGATGCTGCAACTCGCCGCAGGCGGTGCAGCGCTGGATGCGCAGCTCGCCGGCCTGGCAGCCCTCCCAGAAGAAGCGGGTGTCGTCGCTGACGCCGGGACGCGGCCGGGGGATCGCCGCCTCTTTCTCGCCTTCCTGATGTTGCTTGCCGCCGGCCTCGGCCTGCGCCGCGGGGCGCTCGGCGGGACGGAACTTGAAGACGCGAAACAGCATCTCGCCGACCTTTTCGTCCTCGCCGGCCGCGACCTCGGAGAAGAAGCTCATGATCAGGGTGACGAAGAAGCCCGTGCCCAGACCGGTGGTCTTCTCCTCGCCGATCGCCTCGAGGCGGGTGGTGTAGTAGAGCCGCTCGCCGACGCGCACGTAGCGGGTGAAGTCGAGCTCGGAGTTGACCGCGACCACCGAGGGATAGCCCTGGGCCTCGATCAGCTTGAGCACCTCGTAGGGGTCCTCGTCGGTGGAGCCCGGCGGATAGTGGTTCATCTCCGGGCCTTCCATGCACCACACCTGCAGCATCGCCGGCGGGGCGACGATGCCGCCGAACTCGGTGGTGCGCGCGTAGTCGGGATCGGTGTAGAGGGGGTTGTCGACCCCCATGATCTCGCACCACTGGCGGATCATCGCCTCGTTGACGCGATCCCAGGCGTAGATGCGGCCGTACTGCCGGCCCACCAGGGATCGCACGTCGGATATCCAGTCATGTTCAGCCAAGGTCGTCTCCTGCATCTCCGGGCCCCCCGATGCGGGCGGCCGCTGATTGATCACGGCGTGTCGCCGAGCGCATCGAGGAAGGCCGGTCGCTCGCCGCCGCCATGCAGCAGCAGGTTGCAGCCGCTGGCATAGCCGGCCAGCGGCGAGGCGACGAACAGGCAGGCGTTGCCGATCTCCTCGGGCTCGGCCAGGCGGCCGGCCGGGATGGTGGCGCCGACGGCCGCGACGCCCGCCTCGTCGCCGTAGTGCAAATGCGACTGCTCGGTGCGCACGAGCCCGGGGCTGACCGCCACCACCCGCACCTTCGGCGCCCACTCCACGGCGAGCGACTGCACCAGCGACAGCACGCCTGCCTTGGCGGCGCCGTAGGCGGCGGTGCCCGGCGAGGCGCGCAGCGCGCTGATGCTGCCGACGAAGACGATGGCCCCGACGGTCGACTGCTGCTGCATCAGTCGGTTGGCGCACTGGGCGACATTCAGCGGCGCGATCAGGTTGAGTCGCAGGATCGCCTCGTGGAAGCGCGGCGAGGCGTCCGCCGCGGACGCCATGGGGCTCCCCCCGGCGTTGTTGATCAGCACGTCGAGCCGGCCGTGGCGGGTCTCGATCTCGTCGAACAGCGCCGCCAGCGACTCGGCGTCGCGCACGTCGGCGGCGATGAACTCCGCCTCGCGCTCGCCCACCCGGGGCAGCGCCTCGGGCGCCTTGCGACCGCAGACGATGACGTGGGCCCCGGCGGCCAGGAAGCTGCCGGCGATGCCGGCGCCGATGCCGCGCGTCCCGCCGGTCACCAGCACCACCCGCTCATCGAAGCGCAGCGCGCTCTCCATGGACATGTCGTTCCCCCCTCTCCGGCAAGCTGTGGAGCCAGTCTAGGAGGCGCCTGACCCGCGGCTCTTCGTCTGAACGGACGATGCCGGTCACCCGGCCGAACGGAAACACTTCGGGTCAATGCCCTGCCCCACTACGCGAGATCGACCGATGTCCGAGATTCCTCTCAAAGGCCCGTCCGTCGTCGTGCAACGCCACGACAACGGCGTGGCCGTGGTGCGCCTGAACCGGCCCGAGGCCACCAATGCCCTGAGCCTGCCGCTGCAGGAGCTGCTCTCCCGACACTTCCAGGAACTGGGCGCCGACCCCGAGGTGCGCTGCATCGTGCTGACCGGTGGCGACGAGGTGTTTGCCGCCGGCGGCGACATCACCGGGCTGATCGACGCCGACCCCATCGAGATCTACCAGCGCCACACCGAACGGCTGTGGGGGCCCATCCGCCACTGCCCCAAGCCGGTGGTGGCCGCGGTATGCGGCTATGCCTTCGGCGGCGGCTGCGAGCTGGCGATGCTCGCCGACATCATCGTCGCCGGCGAGGGCGCGAGCTTCTGCCAGCCCGAGATCCGCATCGGCATCATGCCGGGCATCGGCGGCACCCAGCGGCTGGTGCGCGCCATGGGCAAGGCCAAGGCCATGCAGATGGCGCTGACCGGCAAGCCGATCAGCGCCCGGGAGGCCTGGATCGCCGGGCTGGTCAGCGAACTGGTGGCCGACGAGGCGGTGCTCGATACCGCGCTGGGCATGGCGCGGGGCATCGCCCGCATGCCGCCGCTCGCCGCGGAGCAGATCAAGGAGGTGATCCTCGCCGGCATGGACGCCTCGCTGGACAGCGCCCTGGCCCTGGAGCGCAAGGCCAATGCGCTGCTGTTCGCCTCCCGGGACCAGCGCGAGGGCATGCAGGCCTTCCTCGACAAGCGCCACCCCGAGTTCCAGGGGCGCTGAGCGCCCTGCGATGTCCTTTCGACGAGCGGGTGGCGAGATTCGCGGCCACCCGTCGAGCCTCGAAGACCCGTGAACAAGGAGCACACCATGAGCACTCCCCTGTTTTCCCAGGCCGGGCGCACGGCGCTGGTGACCGGCGCCGGCCGCGGCATGGGCCTCGGCATCGCCCGCACCCTGGCGCGCCAGGGCGCCCGGGTCGCCGTCAACGACTTCTACCCCGAGCGCGCCCGGGAGGCGGCGGCGATCCTGGAGGCCGAGGGCGCCGAGGCCCTGGCCGTGCCCGCCGACATCACCGACCCCGCCCAGGTGCGCGAGATGGTCGCCAGCGTGCAGGCGGCATTCGGCAGCCTGGATATCTACGTCGCCAACGCCGGGGTGCCGACCGACGGCATGAACTACGGGCGCTTCGTCGACTCCTCGCCGGCGGACTGGGCGCCCTTCATCGACCTCAACCTCTACGGCTTCATGCACGGCTGCCACGCCGTGCTGCCGGGCATGCTGGAGCGCGGCTGGGGGCGGATCATCGCCATCACCTCGGAGTCCTGGCGCGCCGGCGTGCCCATGGGCATCGCCGCCTACGCCGCCTCCAAGGCCGGGGTGGTGGGCGTGGTGCGCCAGCTGGCGGCGGAGACCGGCCGCCAGGGGGTGACGGTCAACGCCCTGTCGCTGGGCATCATGAACAACGGGGAGGGCGCGGAGGCCATGGCCCGCAAGGGCACGCCCGCCGGCCGCGCCGGCAGCCCCGAGGACGTCGGCGCCGGCGTCGCCTACCTGGCCGCCGAGGAGGCCGGCTGGGTCACCGGCCAGGTGCATGCCCTCAACGGCGGCGGCCTGATGGCCTGAAGGGAAGGACAAACCAACCGGTGGCGCCAGGGGCCAGGACAATGTCCTGGCCCCTGCTTGTTGACCGGTCACACCCTACCTGGGGCGCCAAGCGTCAGCGCATCGCCCGAGGCCTCAATCGACGGCGATCCCCTGCTCCCGGGCGAAGGACTGGGCGTGGAGGGTGCGATACTGGTGCGCCGGCGCCTCCGGCGAGGTGGCCAGCCACCGCAGCACCGCGGCGGGCAGCGTCGGCGGCGCCGCCCGCTGGCCCAGGGCGCGCACCCCCGCCTCGCCGAGGGTCGCCTCGAG
>JAWWBV010000075.1:0-8721 GCA_033720795.1 Halomonas sp.
GCCAGGGGCAGCGCCGAGACGTTGTAGATCAGCGACCACGCCAGGTTCTGGCGGATGATGCGCCGGGTGGCGCGACTGGTCGCGATGGCCTCGACGATACGCCCCAGGCGCGGGCCGAGCAAGACGGCGTCGGCGCGGGTGCGGGCGAGGTCGGTGGCGCCGTTCATGGCGATGGCCACGTCGGCCCCGGCCAGCACCGGCACGTCGTTGATGCCGTCGCCCACCATGGCCACCCGCTCACCGGCGGCCTGCAGCGCCTGGAGGCGCGCCAGCTTGTCCTCCGGCGAGGCCGCGGCCTGCCAGGTCGCGATGTCGAGGCGCCGGGCCATGGCCGCCACCGCGGATTCGGTGTCGCCGGAGAGCAGCTCCACCGCGAGGCCACGCGCCTGGAGCGCCGCGACGGTCTCCCGAGCATCGTCGCGCAGGCGGTCGTGCAGGCGGAACCAGGCGCGGGGAGCACCCTCCTCGGCCAGCAGCAGCCACTGGGCCTCACCGGGCGTCTCGGGACTCGCGTCGGGGGCGGCGAAGGCGGGCGTGCCGAGCCGCCAGCGACGCCCGGCGATGCGGCCCTCCAGGCCCTGGCCGGGGCGGCTCAGCACCTCATCGGCGGTGACGGCGGCCTCGCGGAAGGTCCGGAAGGCGCGGGCGATGGGGTGCTCGGACTGCGCCTCCAGGGCGGCCGCCAGGGCGCGCGCGCGCGCCTCGTCCAGGGCGTCGCCGATCGGCCGGGTCTCCACCAGGCTCATCTCGCCGCTGGTCAGGGTGCCGGTCTTGTCGAAGATCACCCGGTCCAGCTGCGACAGCGCCTCCAGGGCGTCGGCGCGGGTGATCAGTACCCCGCGGCGGTGCAGTCGGCCGTGTCCCGCGGTCAGGGCCGTGGGCGTGGCCAGCGCCAGGGCGCAGGGGCAGGTCACCACCAGCACCGAGAGGGTGACCCAGAGCATCCGGTCCGCATCGATGAACCACCAGGCGACGGCCACGGCGACGGAGATCAGCAGCACCTGCAGCACGAAGTGGTGCGCCATGCGCGCCGCCAGCTGGGCGATGCGCGGCCGGCTGGCGAAGGCGCGGTCGGTGAGGTCGACGATGCCGGCGACCCGTGCCTCGGCCCCGGCGTGGGTGACGCGCACCGTCAGCGGGCTCTCGATGTTCTGGCTGCCGCCGGTGACCCGATCGCCGCTGCGCCGGGTCACCGGCAGGTATTCGCCGGTGAGCATCGATTCGTCGAGGCTCGATTCGCCGCTCTCGATGATCCCGTCGGCCGGCACGCCGTGGCCGGGCTTGACCAGCACCCGGTCGCCGGCGGCGAGCTCGCTGGAGGGCAGGATGCGCTCCTCGCCCGCCTCGGTGAGGCGGATCGCCGAGAGGGGCAACACGCCGGCGAGGGCGTTGCCGCTGTGGCCGCTGCGGCGCCGGGCGCGCATCTCGATGTAGCGGCCGAACAGCAGGAAGAAGGTGAACATGGCCACCGAATCGAAGTAGACGTCGCCGTGCCCGACGATCACCGCATAGCCGCTGGCCAGGTAGGCGCCGCCGATGGCCAGCGACACCGGCACGTCCATGCCCAGGGTGCGGGTCCTGAGGTCGCGCAGGGCATTGGCGAAGAAGGGCTGGGCCGAGAAGAGCACCACCGGGGTGGCCAGCGCGAAGGAGAGCCAGTGGAAGAGGGCGTCGAAGTCGGCGCTGATCTCGCCGGGGTCCGCCACGTAGATCGGGATCGAGAACATCAGCACCTGCATCATCGCCACCGCGGCGATGATCAGCCGGCGCACGCTCATGCGTTCCTCGTGCTGCAGCCGGCTCTGGGCCGCGTCGGGCTCGTAGGGCTGGGCCGGATAGCCGATGGCGGCCATCTCGGCGAGGATCCGCGACAGGGCCACCCGCTCGGGGTCCCAGCCGATCCGCAGGCGATGGTGGGAGAGGTTGACGGCGCTGGCCGCGATGCCGGGCAGGGCGTTGAGGCGGTGCTCGATCAGCCAGGCGCAGGCCGCGCAGGTGATGCCGTCCACGGCCAGGGTGGCGTGCACCCCGTTGCCCTCGGCGTCGGGATGCACGAAGCGCGTCTGCAGGCCGGGATCGTCGAACACCGCCCAGGTCTCGGCGTGCACCGCCTGGCGATCGTCCGGTCGCTCGGGCAGCTCGGTGCGAAAGCGGTAGTAGCTCGCCAGGCCCCCGTCGACGATGGCGTGGGCCACGGCCTCGCAGCCGGGGCAGCAGAGCGGCCGGCGCTCGTCGTCCAGGGTGATCGACCAGGGCGCACCCGCGGGCACCCGACTGCCGCAGTGGTAGCAGTCGGAGGCCTCGGTCGTCGGGGAGGGCGTGGCGGTCGCGGACATCTAAAGGCCGGGGGAGAGCGAGATCTCGCCGTCCGTCGGGAAGGTCGCCTCACCGGTCAGGCGCCACGCGGCGTCGCGGCCCTCGGCCGGCTGCAGGTGCAGGTACCAGCGATATTCGAGCGTCTGGTCGATCGACGTCACGTAGCGCCCGTCGCGCACGTGCTCGAGCACCAGCGAGCGGTCGCGGCTGCTCTCGGTGGGGAAGATCAGGTCGAGATAGAGCCGCGTCGGCCGGCGCTCGCCGGCCAGGTCGATGACGATGTCGCCGGTGCGCGGGTCGGCGCGCATGACGGCCTCGAGGCCCAGCGCCCGGGCGTGCTCCTGCTTGGCCAGCTGCTCGTTGATGGCCAGCCCCTCCTTGTAATAGTCCTGCTCCACCGTGCCGTCGTAGAAGTGGATCGACAGCACCAGGTAGGTGACGCTGAAGGCCACCGACGAGGCCAGCAGGCCGATCAGGAACCACGGCCAGAACTGCTTGTACCAGGGGGGAATGCTTTCCGGTTCCGCACTCATCAGCGGGTCTCTCCTAGGAAACGGCTGTCACGTTCGATGGCGATGTCGGCATCCGTCGCCTCGACGCGCAGGATGATCTCGGCGCTGGGCCGGTCGATGGATGCGGGGGGCACGCTGGCCTGGACCACCAGCTGGCGCGACGCGCTGGCCGGCACGCTGATCTCGTGGGTGTCGAGGGTCAGGCCGGGCAGGCCGGAGGCCGACAGCCGGTAGTCGTGGGGCCGGTTGTCGAGGTTGCGCACGGTGATGGTGTAGACGTTGCTGATGCGCCCGTCGCGGGTCATCTGGAACAGCTGGGTGCGCTCGCGCTCGACGTCGAAGCCCAGCGGCGTGCGGTCGGCCACCGCCCAGGCGAAGACGCCGATCATCACCAGCAGGGCGGCCAGATAGCCCATCAGGCGCGGGCGCAGGATATGGGTCGGCTTGCCCTCCAGGGCGTTCTCGGTGGTGTAGCGGATCAGCCCGCGGGGATAGCCCATCTTGTCCATCACGCTGTCGCAGGCGTCGATGCAGGCCGCGCAGGTGATGCACTCGACCTGCAGGCCGTCGCGGATGTCGATCCCGGTGGGGCAGACCTGCACGCAGAGGTCGCAGTCGATGCAGTCGCCATGGCCGGCGGCGCGCGCCTGCTCGTGGCTCAGCGTCTTCTTGCGCGGGCCGCGGGGCTCGCCGCGGGCGCTGTCGTAGGAGACGATCAGGGTGTCGCGGTCGAACATCACCGACTGGAAGCGGGCGTAGGGGCACATGTAGATGCACACCTGCTCGCGCAGCCAGCCGGCGTTGAGGTAGGTGAAGACCAGGAAGAAGCCGACCCAGAAGTAGGACCAGCCGTGGGCCTCGAGGGTCGGCAGCTCCACGACCAGGTCGCGGATCGGCGTGAAGTAGCCGACGAACGTCACGCCCGTGGCCAGCGCGATCAAGAGCCACACGGCGTGCTTGGTGCCCTTGCGCCACAGCTTGTCGCGGGTCATGGGCTGCTTGTCGAGCTTGATGCGGCGGTTGCGCGAGCCTTCCAGGCGATGCTCGACCCAGATGAACAGGAAGGTCCAGACGCTCTGCGGGCAGGTGTAGCCGCACCAGACGCGCCCGGCGAAGACCGTGATGAAGAACAGGCCGAAGGCGCAGATGATCAAGAGCCAGGAGAGCAGCATGAACTCCTGGGGGTAGAAGGTCGCTCCGAAGATGTGGAACTCCCGGCCGGGGAGGTCGAACCACACCGCCGGGCGGTCGCCCCAGGGCACCCAGGGCAGCAGGAAGAAGCCCAGCATCAGGGCCCAGTTGGACGCGCGGCGCAGGCGCTGGAAGAAGCCCTTGATCTCGCGGACGTAGATGTGCCGCCGGCTCTCGTACATGTGCTGGGTGACCGCCTCGTTCGGCGCGTGGTGCTGCACCGGATCCGGGGTGACGTCGTGGGTCGGGATCTTCTCGCTCATGGCAGGCTCGTGGCTGGCAAGGAGGGGAGGGCCGTCGGGGGTAGCCCGCTGCGGGTGCCCGACATTGTATCGGGGCGGCCGCATAACGAGAAAGGGTGCGACCGGAGGCCGCACCCTTGGCATGCCGTCGTCAGGCGCCGGCTCAGTCCTGGCGGCTCAGGCCGTAGACGTAGGCGGCGACGAGGTGCACCTTGTCCTCGCCGATGTAGGCCGCCTGGGCCGGCATATGGCCGTTGCGGCCGTTACGCAGGGTCTGGCGCACCGAGTCGGCCAGCGACTGGTCCGGCGCTTTATAGAGCCAGGCGTCGTCGGTCAGGTTGGGCGCGCCCAGGGCCTGGTTGCCGGTGCCGTCGGGCATGTGGCAGGCGGCACACACCGAGGCGAACACGCTGGCCCCCTGCTCGGCCCGCTCGGCATCCTCGGCGTTGCCGGAGAGCGAGAGCACGTGCTGGGTGACGTTCTCGATGTTCTCGCTGCCCAGCTGCTGCCAGGAGGGCATCAGGCCGTTACGCCCGTTGGTGAGGGTCTGGACGATGTTCTCCGGCGCGCCGCCGTAGAGCCAGGCATCATCGGTCAGGTTGGGGAAGCCGTAGCCGCCCTTGGCGTTGGAGCCGTGGCAGATCGCGCAGTTGTTGAGGAAGATGCGCTCGGCGACCTGCATCGCCTCGGCGTCCTGGGAGAGCTCCGGGATCGGCACCTCCTGGTACTGGGCGAAGATCGGCGCGAAGCGCTCCTCGGCGCGGGCGACCTCCTCCTCCCACTGGCTCTCCTGGCTCCAGCCCAGCAGGCCGGCGAAGTTGCCGAGACCCGGGTAGAGCACCAGATAGCCCAGCGAGAAGATCACGGTGCCGACGTAGAGCTGGAACCACCAGCGCGGCAGCGGATTGTCGTACTCCTCGATATCGTCGGCCGCATGACCGGTGGTTTCCACGTTGCCTTCGGCATCCGGGGCCTTGTCGGTCTTGCGGTTGGCGAAGAGCAGCCAGGCGCTGATGCCGATGGTCCCCAGCGTGATGACGATGATCCAGGCGCTCCAGAAGCTGGAAAGGGAGTCACCCCAAAGATTGTTCATGTGTTCCTCTCTCCCTTGTCGTGTCGGGAATCGGCCTCTCGGGAGGCATTCTGGTCACGGTGCGGCGGTTCATCCTCATCGGCGAAGGGCAGGTTGGCCGCCTCGTCGAAATCCGGCTTGCGTCGCTTCGAGTAGGCCCACAGCGTGAGCCCCGCGAAGCTGATGATCAGCAGGATGATGATCACCCCGTTGACGATCCCGTTATCCATGATCAGCGCGAATCCTTGAGCACGGTGCCGAGCTGCTGCAGGTAGGCGACCAGAGCGGTGATCTCCCGCTCGCCGCGCACCTCCTCGCTGGCGTTGGCAATCTGCTCGTCGGTGTAGGGGACGCCCAGCTTCTGCATGACGCGCATCTCGTCGTCGATGCGCTCGCCGCTCAGCGTGTTCTCGAACAGCCACGGGTAGGCCGGCATGATCGACTCCGGCACCACGTCACGCGGGTTGTAGAGGTGCGCGCGGTGCCAGTCGTCGCTGTAGCGGCCGCCGACGCGGGCCAGGTCCGGCCCGGTGCGCTTGGAGCCCCACAGGAAGTTGTGCTCGTAGACCTGTTCGCCGGCGACGCTGTAGGGGCCGTAGCGCTCGGTCTCGGCGCGGAAGGGGCGCACCATCTGCGAGTGGCAGCCGACGCAGCCCTCGCGACGGTAGACGCCGCGACCCGCGAGCTCCAGGGGGGAGAGAGGCTCGAGGCCCTCGACCGGCTCGGTGGTCTGCTTCTGGAAGAACAGCGGCACGATCTCCGCCAGGCCCCCGAAGCTGATCACTACCAGGATCAGCACGGCGAGCAGACCGACGTTCTTTTCGACTATCTCGTGTCTCATTGGTGTCTCGTTCCCTGGTTGGCTCAGGCGGTCTGCGGAATCGGCTGACGGGCGCCTTCACCGCGCCGCACGGTCATGTACACGTTGAAGGCCATGATCAGCATGCCGGCCACCCAGCACAGGCCACCGATCAGACGCACGATGTAGCCCGGGCCGCTGGCCTCGACGGACTCGACGAAGGTGTACATCAGGGTGCCGTCGGGGTTCACGGCGCGCCACATCAGGCCCTGCAGGATGCCGTTGACCCACATGGCGGCGATGTAGAGCACGGTGCCGATGGTGGCCAGCCAGAAGTGCACGGCGATCATGCCTACCGAGTACATCTCGGTGCGGCCGAACAGACGCGGGATCAGGTGGTACATGGAGCCGATGGTGATCATGGCCACCCAGCCCAGGGCGCCGGCGTGGACGTGACCGATGGTCCAGTCGGTGTAGTGGGAGAGGGCGTTGACGGTCTTCACCGCCATCATCGGCCCCTCGAAGGTGGACATGCCGTAGAAGGAGAGGGCCACCACCAGGAAACGCAGGGTCGGGTCGGTGCGCAGCTTATGCCAGGCACCGGAGAGGGTCATCATGCCGTTGATCATGCCGCCCCAGGAGGGCGCCAGCAGGATGATCGAGAGCACCATGCCGAGCGACTGGGTCCAGTTGGGCAGCGCGGTGTAGTGCAGGTGGTGCGGGCCGGCCCACATGTAGACCATGATCAGCGCCCAGAAGTGGACGATGGAGAGACGGTAGGAGTAGACCGGACGCTCGGCCTGCTTGGGCACGAAGTAGTACATCATCCCCAGGAAGCCGGCGGTCAGGAAGAAGCCCACCGCGTTGTGGCCGTACCACCACTGGGTCATCGCATCGATGGCGCCCGAGTAGATGGAGACCGAGAAGGTCGAGGTCACCGGGATCGAGGCGCTGTTGACGATGTGCAGCACCGCCACGGTGATGATGAAGGCCGCGAAGAACCAGTTCGCCACGTAGATGTGGGAGGTCTTGCGCAGCTTGATGGTCCCCAGGAAGACGATGGCATAGCTGATCCAGACCACGGCCAGCAGGATGTCGATCGGCCACTCGAGCTCGGCGTACTCCTTGGTGCTGGTCAGGCCCAGCGGCAGGGTGACCACCGCGGAGAGGATCACCGCCTGCCAGCCCCAGAAGGTGAAGGCGGCCAGCTTGTCGGAGAACAGTCGCACCTGGCAGGTTCGCTGCACGACGTAGTAGGAGGTGGCGAAGAGCGCCGAGCCGCCGAAGGCGAAGATCACGGCGTTGGTGTGCAGGGGGCGCAGGCGGCCGAAGCTCGTCCACGGCAGTCCCAGGTTCAGTTCCGGCCATACCAGCTGCGAGGCGAGGACGACACCGAGGGCCATGCCCACGATGCCCCACACCACCGTCATGATCGCGAACTGCCGAACTACCTTGTAGTTGTAGGTCGGGTGTTCAAATGCTGTGCTCATGTCAGGTTCCCATCGAACGCGGTTTGGGGGTGTCCCGCGGCATTCTGCCTCGGGGTGACCTCCGCAGGATGATGCAGGTCTTTAACCAAGGGTGATTCTAGCGCAGGCGTCCGGCAAGCTGAACACGCCAATGTATTGATTTATGAACTCAAGGAGGCCTAAATTGTCGGAGCATTTTTGTCGGGATTTGCCGTCAATCGACCGCGCTTCCCTGACCCGACGACTGCTCGATGGCGAGCAGGGATGCTGGAATATCGAGGGGCTCGGTCCGCTGGACGTGCGCGGCGAAGGCCGTCCTGGACGGCTGCTTATCGGCCACGGAGCCGGTGCTGGCCAGGATTCAACCTTTATGCAACGGTTGCGCGAAGCCCTCGTCTCGCTCGGCGTGCAGACCCTGGCCTTCGAGTTCGACTACCTGCAGACGATGCGTCGCGAAGGGCGCCGTCGACCCCCTCCCAGGGTCGAGCGCCTGGTCGATGAACTGTCACTGTGGTGCGACAGCGTGTCGCACCGCGACCTTCCGCCACCCTGGTGGGGAGGCAAGTCCATGGGCGGCCGCGTGGCCAGCATGCTGGCGGCGCAGGTCTCCCAGCGGACATCCCCCGCGGGGCTGGTGCTGTGCGGCTACCCCTTCCATCCCCCCGGCAAGCCGGAGCGGCTGCGTCTCGCTCACTGGCCCTCGCTCGCCTGTCCGACCCTGGTGGTGCAGGGCAGTCGCGACCCCTTCGGCACCCGCGAGCAGGTCGCCGGCTATGCGCTGCCCGAGGTGGCCAAGGTGCACTGGCTCGAGGAGGGCGACCACGACTGGACCCCCAGACGCGCCTCGGGCCGCGATCAGGCGGCGCTGATCGACGAGGGGGCCGCGGTGATCGCCGCCTTCATGAGCGACCCCTCCTGAAAGCCGCGCGGCGCGGGCGATGTGGCCAAGTGGATGAAAGGGCGGCGATTCTGCCGCGCAAAAAGCGTTGACATTGAACGGGTACCCGGTAGAATGCAGCGCCACGTGACCGGGGGTGGTTAGCTCAGCTGGGAGAGCACCAGCCTTACAAGCTGGGGGTCACAGGTTCGAACCCTGTACCACCCACCATTGCCTCGGCAA